>JAQUGU010000169.1 GCA_028683995.1 Syntrophomonadaceae bacterium
GTCGGTTTATAAGGATAAGATAGGTGAAAAGGTAGCGGCAGACGGGGTAAGTGTTATTGATGATGCTACCCTGGATGGTAAGTACGGCACCTTTAGTTTTGATGATGAAGGCAACTGCGGCCAGCGAACGGTTTTAATAAATGACGGGGTTTTGCAGCAGTATATGTATGACCGTTTAACAGCGGTTAAAGACGGCCGGGATTCCACCGGTAACGGCCGGCGTGAGTCTTACCAGGATAAGCCTATTCCCCGCATGAGCAACACCTTTATTGCTTCCGGCAGGGATGACCCGGAAATAATCATTAAATCTACCCCCTCCGGTTTACTGGTTAAGAAAATGGGTGGGGGACAGGTTAACACTACTAATGGCGATTTTGTTTTTGATGTGCAGGAAGCTTATATGATAGAAGATGGGGAAGTCACCTATCCGGTTCGCGGCGCTACTCTGACCGGTAACGGCCCCAGGGTGTTAAATAGTATAGATATGGTGGGTAAAGACCTGGGCTTTAGCATCGGGGTCTGTGGTAAGGATGGTCAGGGGGTGCCGGTATCGGACGCTCAGCCTACAATTCGCATTAATGAGTTAACTGTAGGAGGAACCGCCCCGGCCAGCGGCCCGGCAAAACGCAGAATCAGGAGAGTGTAGCAGGAAAATAGAATTTTTGACGCGGAAGGACGCGGATAATATTTGGGAATTACGCGGTTCTATTTTATTCATTGTACGTTGTGATTAAGGTTGCACTATGAAGCTTTTAATAGGGTACGAATAATGTTATGGTTTTGAATTATATGAATACTCCGTATTTCTTTCTATTGTAGCCCTAAGTTAATCCGCGTTATTCCAGAATAATATCCGCGGTTGCCGCGTCTAAATAGGTGGTGTAGTTTATGGAAGATTTCTTAAGGAATACAGGGGAGAAGGCTCTGGAGCTGGCCCGGAAAAGAGGGGTGGAGGCGGAAGCGTTTCTGCTGCAGGGCCGGGAATTAAGTATCGAGGTTATAGATGGACAGGTGGAGACTCTGAAGGAAGCAGAAGAATCAGGCCTGGGACTGAGAGTAATAAACCAGGGTCGGCTGGGTTTTGTTTTCACCAGTGACCTGTCGGATCAAGCGGTAAAACAGGTAGTAGAAGATGCTATCAGCATTTCCCGCTATACCGAAGCCGATCCCCATAATTGCCTGCCCCGGGGTAAGTACGACTACCCGATTTTAGAGGTTTACGACCCGGCCATACCTGCTGCCAGCCTGGAGGCTAAAATCGAGATGGCCCGGGAAGTGGAGAGGGTTGCCCGCTCCAGTGATTCTCGAATTAGCATTGTTGAGCGGGCTGGTTACGAGGATAGTGAGTTTACCAGTATTATTATGAATACCAGCGGGGTTTATGCCAGTGGCCGGGGTAATTTCTGTGGCATTTATGTTTTCCTGGTGGCAGAGGAAGATGGAGATGCTCAGAATGGATTTTCCGTAATGATTAAGAAAAGATATAATGACCTGGATTCAGGTTTTACCGGAAAAGAAGCTGCCGGCAATGCCGTAAGGGCTTTAGGCGCTCGCAGTATAAGCTCGGCGCATTTGCCCTGTGTCATGGAACCCTATGTAGCTACCCGTTTTTTAGGTTTGTTGGCGCAAATGGTAGATGCCTCGATGGTACAAAAGGGTAAGTCTCTTTTTGCCGGCAAACTGGAACAAGCAGTAGCATCACCGGTGGTAAATCTGGTAGATGATGCTACCTGGACCGGTGGGATAGGAACTTTTCCCTTTGACGGTGAAGGGGTACCGTCCCGGAAAAATACTATAATTAAGGACGGGATTCTGACCAGCTATCTTTATGATTGCTATAGCGCCAGTAAAGCCGGGGTAGCACCTTCCGGCAACGGGCAGCGGGGGTCATTTCGCAGTCTGCCTTCGGTGGGTACCAGTAATTTTATCTTGCCGGGTGGTAGCTATGGTCCGCAAGAATTGTATGCTGATATGGAAAAGGGGCTATATATAACGGAAGTGATGGGTATGCATACGGCTAACCCGATATCCGGAGATTTCTCGGTGGGTGCAGCCGGAATTATGATTGAAAACGGCAAATTGACCTATCCGGTACGGGGCGCAACTATTGCCGGTAACCTGGGAGATTTTTTCTTGGACATTGAGGCATTAGGTAATGATTTGAGGTTTTTCGGGGGTAAGGCTGCTCCCAGTATACGCTTGAAGAGTCTTAGTATAGCGGGCGAGTAGTAGAGGAGTGATAGCTTGAGCAGGGGAATCCTGGTAATAAACGGACCTAATCTTAATTTGCTGGGCCAGCGGGAACCAGCCCTTTATGGCAACCAGAGCCTGGGGGAAATAAACCAGGAATTGGAGAGGATGGCGTCTGCGTCTGGAATAGGGATTGAGTTCTTCCAATCTAACCATGAGGGCGAACTGGTGGACCGGATACAGCAGGCCCGGGATGATTTTGAACTCATAATTATAAATGCCGGGGCTCTCTCCCATTACAGCATCTCTCTCCATGACGCGTTGCGGGCAGTTAATATCCCGGTTATTGAGGTTCACCTGTCTAATATTTATACCCGGGAGGAGTTTCGCCATAAATCTCTCATTTCCCCGGTGGCAGTGGGAGGAATATTTGGCTTCGGCGCCCTCTCTTACCGCCTGGCCTTCCTGGCGGCCTGCGAGATTATCAAAGGGCGCGAGGCGTGAGGGGTTAGGAATTAGGGGTCAGTGGTCGACCGGGCAGACACACGGGTCTGCCCCTACAATTCCAGGGGGCACGCAACCTGTAGGGGTGGACCCCTGTGTCCGCCCGCGGGGTAGCAGTTAACCCGGGGTCGACGGTCGGCCGGGCAGACACATAGGTTAAGCCCCTGCACTGATCATTTTTTGTTTCACGTGAAACAATTCGTGAAGAAAAATGTCAGCGCCTATTTTCCATTAACCACCATGGCCAAGGGCCATACCTAAAGGGTACACGGCAAACAAGCATGAAAATATATCAAAAGGACCGTCCCCATGATATATAACTGATATTGTTTCACGTGAAACAATGCGTGAAGAAAAAAATCAGCACCTATTTTCTATTAAATTATTTTACATATAGTCCTGTTACGGTAAAATAGAAAAGTAAATCCCCTGAAGTGAGGATAGTCGATGAACGAACGAATTAAGAAGACGCTGCTGTATATGGAAGAGAATCACCTGGATGCCTTTTTGGTTAGTAAAGGCGAGAATATCCGCTACCTCTCGGGATTTACCGGGGGTGAAGACGCCCGCTTACTATTAACTCCAGAGCATCGCTATATATTTACGGATTCCCGCTACTTCGAGCAGACCAGGCGGGAATGTCCTGATTGGGAACTGGTGGAAAGCCGGCCTCCCGGAATAGAGGAACTGCAGAAGGTGTCTTCCGGGCTCAACCACATTGGGGTTGAGGGTCACTTTATCAGTTACAGCTCTTATCGTCAACTGGAACAATCCCTGCCGAACAGATTAGTCCCGCTAACCGATGTGGTAGAAAAGCTGCGCCAGGTAAAAGATGAAGGCGAACTGCAAATGATGCGGGAAGCAGCCCGTATCGGGGATGAGGTTTTCAGTGAGCTATGCCGGCATAAAATTGCTCCTGGAGTAAGTGAAAGGGAGTTGGCCAGCCAGATAGTTTATCTCTTAAGAAATAAAGGCTGTGATAATGAAGCCTTTGCCACTATTGCTCTGGCCGGGGAAAATGCCGCGTTGCCTCATGGGCAGCCGGGTGAACGTCGGTTGGAACCAGGGGATATGCTTACCATGGATTTTGGCGGCTTCTATTCTGGCTATGCCGCTGATATGACCCGGACTGTTGCTATTACTGAAGTCCCGCCGGAATTTCAGCCCAGATACCAGGCATTGTTGGAGGCTCAGAAACTAGGGGTTTCGTTGGTTAAGGCCGGGGCAGCCTGCCGGGAGATTGATGCGGCGGTTAGAAATTGCCTGGAGGATTACGGCCTGGTAGAATATTTTCAGCACAGCACTGGTCACAGTCTGGGATTGGAAATACATGAAGCACCCGCGATTTCGCCTCGCAGTGATGCCGTTTTAAAAGAGAATATGGTTGTAACGGTGGAACCGGGCATATATATTTCGGGATGGGGAGGAATCCGGATTGAAGATACCGTAATAGTAAAAAACGGGGGATGCGAAGTCATAACCCACAGTGATAAAAACCTAGTAATTATTTGATGGAGGT
>JAQUGU010000170.1 GCA_028683995.1 Syntrophomonadaceae bacterium
AAATCAAAGTCGGCGTTGCTGTCACCTTTTACTTCCCGGGGGTCATGGACTTTACTGCCGATAGTAAAAGACCAGGGCCCGGAAACATAGGTGGGTATGCAGGCCAGATATATCAGCGTTCGGGGAAAGATTGTATTTATATTTTGGTATACCGAGCGGAATACCCCCTGGTAAAATATTGGTGATTCTGACTGTACTACCATCATGCCATCGTCATTAAGGCAATTATATATATTGCTATAGAACTCCCGAGTAAATAGCTGCTGGGCCGGTCCGATAGGATCAGAGGAATCCACTATAACCAGGTCATATTTCCCTGCTTTTTTAACAAACTGAATTCCATCCTGAAAGTAAAGATTAACCCTGGCATCACTGAAGGCTGAGGATATCGAGGGTAAATATTCCTTGCTGGCTTCAACCACCCGCTCATCAATTTCCACCATATCTACCTTTTGCAAATCCGGGTGTTTGCATAGCTCCCTTAAGGTACCCCCATCGCCTCCACCAATAACTAATACATCGCGGGGAGCAGGATGAGAAAACATAGGTACATGGACTATCATTTCATGGTAAATAAACTCGTCCTTTTCGCTTACTTGCAGAGCATTGTCAAGAATAAGAGCCTTACCCCACTCCAGGGTATCTACCACTGCCAGTTCCTGGTAAGGCGTTTTTTCACTATGCAATATTTTACTAATCTTCCATTTCACCTGGTATCCATCGGTGTTTTTTTCCTTGAACCAGAAACTCATATAAACCTCCTATAACGGAAGTCTGATGTCGGATGTATGATGTCTGACTTCCTACATCCGACCTCTGACCTCCGACTTCCGCTGTCCGACCTCCGCTGTCTGACATCCGACTTGTGACTTCCGTCATCCGTTCTGTTCTTCCCTGCTCTCTAATAATTCTGTTACCAACTGCAAACATTGTTCCAGTGATTCTTGATCATTAAAATCAGCCGCCAGGAAGGTAGCTTTTATTATTTCATCAATTTCACTGCCCTCATTGGTATTCATCCAATTTTTCAAGGTTTGAATCAGCCGGGGTTGCTCTTTTTTAACTATCACCACATCCAACAAGTTCAATAAAAAGTTCATTTCCTCTATGCTTAATTTATCCTTGAATCCCATATCCGCAATCAGGCTGACGCTTTCAGCATAAACTCTCTTATTCTTTTCATCAAAAGTCATTACCGGCTAATCCTTTCTGCATCCTTCATGGTCTGTTTTTGCAGATCAAAGACTATGGGTATGCTAACCCCGCTGCGGCCATCCCGGTTTTTTTCAATTATGAGATAATAGTTGGGATTAAGATATTTTTTAATTTCCTCGTTTAATTCAAATTCCTCCCTGGGTATGGGCGTAAGCTTAAGCATAAGGTCACATTCGTTTTTCATGCGCCGGGCCCCCTGCATGGTACCATCAGCATTAAGTTGGACCAAACACATTACTGCTATCTTAAGATTCTGGGCCAGCATTTTCTGGGTCTTAACAATCTGTTCCAGCATCTGCCATTCCGGAATCCGGGGGTCAAATTTATCCATGCGTCCGATATAGTCTATAATCATCAGCTCTATGTTTTTTTGGGCCTTAAATTTCCTGGCTATAGATATAGTTTTCTCCGGTGTTAGATTGGGACAGGGATAAGAATAAAAGCCACTGTCGCGCAGGCGCGAATAGGCATTAAGAATAATGGACAATTCGGTCTCATTTATACTGCCGGCGCGAATCCGTTCATGTTCAATGGCAGATAATATTGAGCCCCAGCGCAGTGCTATTTGTTCCCGGCTCATTTCTGTGTTCAGATATAGTACACTCTTTTTACTATCAACCGCAATAGCTTTAGCCGTATGCAAGGCAAAAGCGGTTTTGCCGTGTCCGGTCTGGGCACCTAAAATGATCAAATCGCCTGCTTTATAGCCCAGGGTGACATGGTTCAGGTTATCGAAACCAGTAGATAATCCGTCCAGGGGTATAAGTCCCTTATTAACCTCGTTAATACTTTTATAGCGCAGAAAACGCCTTTCCACCTCATCATAACCCAGGTTGGCCATATCTGCCGGGCTGTCTACATGATCATCTATCTCCAGAGCAGTTAGATTGGTAAGTTTTTCTTCTGCTGACATCAGGATTTGTTCTACATCAGCACCCTGCTGCTCCATTAGAATCTCATAGCTGGCCTTTAGAAAATCCACAAATCTACGCAATCGGGATTTATCTTTTACTTTACCAATCCAATATTTAATATTTTCGTCATCTATATAATGTTCGGCTACGTATTTCAGCTCTTCTATGTCACGAGGATTAGTAAATAAACCTAGATGATGGCCTTCTTTTAATACCTCCACCAGAGTAGGTCGTACTTCCCGCAGAAACAGACCGCATGATAGTTCGAATAAGAGGGCATTACGTGGAGAATAGAAGTCGCTGGCGGTCAATAGATTATAGGCTTCTATGCAGGCATCTTCTGAATGTAACATGGACGATAAAACTCGTTGTTCACTTTCCAGGTCAAATAGATATTCCTCCGGTAATTCGCTTATCACTTAAATCCACCATCCCCAAAATTAAAACGGGGTACATGTCCCCGTTTTTATTATACCTTAGTTTTTAATTCTTCCAAGCTCCCCGGTGGAACATAAATTTCATACTCCGAGGTAATGGAGCGGTTGGTGTTCTTTTGGTTTCCACCTGCCTGATTACGTTCGGTTTTGTTTCGCTGTTTGAAATCCTGTAATTCCTTTTCCGCATCCTCCACCCGGCGGATTTCTTTGCTCATCCAGTTATTTAGCACACTATCAATGTATTCCAGGCCACCGTTACGGGTACGCTGGCACATAATTTCTCCCGCTTTCATTATCATAGCATGGGAAAATCCCCAGTCATAACGCCATTTATAATAAACCTGCTTGCGGGCGCTGGCACTCATATCAATTCCAGTAAAATTACCAAACTCTATAACATCAGGGTCAAACTGGTTAATTCGCAGGGCGGTGCTTTTTTCATTATCGACATAGCGCTTAAAATACATTTCCAATCCCTCTACCGTGCTGATGGCATATTCCTTGAGATCTCGGGCTATCTTGGTAATATCGCGAGGGTTGAATATATTGCGCTCGAAACACAACTCTAGCATGCATAAGAGAAACTCTGTAGTAAAGCCCATTTCTTCCAGCCATTTGTGCAATTCATTGGACATTTTTACACTCATCAGGTTACCAGTCTTTTTTGAAATGAAGTCAGCTACCTTTTTATAATTGGTACTGGCATAGCTATTATGGTCAACCAGCCGTTTACCCTTTTCTTCCTCCAGGCTAAGTTCCAGTTGCACTATACGTTCACGGTATTCATCCAGTAAATGATCCACCGGTTCGTGATTCGGAGTGCTGTTCTGACTATCTTCACTAAGGTTAAGCCGCGGATGATCTCTCTTAATCATGGTTTCCAGCTTTTCCATGAGGGGTTCCAGATGAATGGCCCTTTCCGTGAAACTGCGTTCGTTCTGGTTAATATCAATAACTCCCAGTTGTTTCAAACGATTAAGTCTTCGAGACAGTTTCTGGGTAGTCAATAAGGGACATGTTTGCAGAACTTGTCCTGGTGTAATACCTGTATCATAGAGGGGGCGGGATTGTTCCAGGGTGTAGAAGAGGGCTGTAAAAATACCAATATCCTCAATATCCAGATCCAGTTCCTTTGCATAATTAAATACTGCACCGGGAAGGCATGCAAAACTCCAACGATACATTTCCATTAACAAAGATCTTGCTTGCATATTCTACCATCCTCCAGGGGTGTTACGTATTATGCATTATACCATTAGCATTTCCGGACAAACAAGCTTCGAAAACTCAAGCTATAGGATAAAAACTGGTCATTATATTTCGAAAACGATTCAATAAGCGAAATGGAAAAACGCCACTGCCAAATACAGTCCTTGACTGGGGAAGAATTCCAGTATAAGGCTTATTATAAACAAAGATAAAGAAACACCGGGCCGATTACCCGGTGTTATCGCTAAAATCTAAACAATTGTCGAGATATTCTGCATGGATTCAATTATCTTTTCATAATTACCCCGGGTCCAGTTTTCCCTGAACATTTCATTAAGCTTTAACGAAACCTGCAGGTACATCTGTTCTGCCT
>JAQUGU010000171.1 GCA_028683995.1 Syntrophomonadaceae bacterium
TATTTCCAGTAAAATTTTGTACTATACCCGATAACACTGGAAAACACGATAACCAAGAAGGATGTAGAAGCATATTAATTAACGTTAAATTGGTGTATTTGCCAATTTTAAACTTGCATAAAACCCTAATAGTCAAATATTAGTCAATAGTTGCTCTTTACAGATTTGTAAGTAACTATGACACAAAAACCCTTAATTTGTATTTCTATCTATGGAATAGATGTTTTAACAGGAGGCGGAATAGTGGATTTGCTGGTTTAGTTTAGGATAATTGCTCCAGGATTTCATCACTAATAGACATGTTGGTGTAGACGTTTTGCACGTCATCATGGTCTTCCAGCAGGTCGACCAGTTTAATAACCCGGGCGGCGGTTTCGGAATCATTTATTTCCATGGTGTTTTCCGGAAGCATTACTACGTCAGCATCTTCCAGTTTAATGCCCTGCCCCTCTAATCCTTCCTTTACTTCCATAAACACTTCCGGAGAAGTGATAACCTCATAGCTGTCCTCTTCTTCCCGGACATCGTCTGCTCCCAGTTCCAGGGCTGTCAACATCAGTTCTTCCTCGTCTAACTCCAGGCTTTCTTTGCTAAGGGCAATATAACCCGCTCTTTTGAACATCCAGGCCACGCAGCCGCTTTCACCCAGATTGCCATTGGCTTTAGAAAAAAGATGGCGTATTTCCGAAGCCGTGCGATTACGATTGTCAGTAGCTATTTCCAGCATTATGGCTACCCCTCCGGGAGCATAGCCTTCGTATACGATTTCTTCAATGGCTTCGCTTTCCATTTCCCCGGTGCCTTTCTTAATGGCCCGGCTAATATTATCATTGGGCATATTTATAGCTTTGGCCTTTTGAATAGCCAGCTTTAATTTTGAGTTTGCTTCTGGATCCCCGCCGCCACCGGTACGTACGGCAATGGTTATTTCCTTGGCAACTTTTGTAAACTCTTTTCCTCTCTTATCATCAGACCGCGCCTTTTTATGTTTGATGTTGGCCCATTTCGAGTGTCCTGACATAATTTACCTCCTTATTCCTACCAGATTCCTGGAATCATTTTCTTGCTCTGCTCCAGGTATTGCCGGTACTCGCTTCCTAAATGATTAAGTAAAAACTCTTCCTCTATATTAATACGATAAATCACAGCTGGTAAAACAGCAAATAACATAATCACCAGAGTTCCCCAAGAACTGAATATAAAAGCAACAGCTATAACGTTAAGCAGGGCACTGAGATACATGGGGTGTCTAATTTTTTTATAAATGCCGGCAGTAACCAGACTATGTTCCTGGTAAATAGCCACCCGGGGGTTATAGTATTTTCCCAGGGTGGTAATAGCATGATAACGTAAAATAGAGTTAAGAATAAAAATTAAGAAACCAAGATAAATAACCCAGGGTTCAAAATTTCCCATTCTGGTATAGTGGTAATCGAGAAAATCAATCAGGGCATAAAAAAGAGCTAAGAGAGATGAAAGCTGTAAGAACAGGTAAGAACGACGGTCATCATCTTCCACTGCCAGGGTGTCCGGGTCCTTATAAATAAGAGTTTCAATTATTGACCAGCCCAGGAAAAGAGCAAAAAAGGCCATAAGTATCATGAAATCAAACCGGGGCAGGGTTTGCCAGGCCAGATAGCTGATATAGACAAGAACTATAATCGATATAATCATGCGAATGATTACATTTCTTACTCTGGTATTCATGTTAAAACTATCCCTCCAAAAGCAAAAATTGCGATAAATTCGAAAAATAGACGCGGAATCAGCGTCCTTCTGCGTCTAATTACCTGGATTCTATTTTCGTAATTCCTCCGGAATCCTGGCTATTGGCGGCATCTGCCGTTTATGTTCGCTGGTTTTGTTCAAATTTTCAATACGCTCTATTACGCCCGGTTCTCCCCTGGTATATTGAATATAGTCGTCCAGTTGTTCGTAACTTATACCCATTTCCTCTTCATCAGTCTGCCCTACCCACAACCCTCCAGATGGGGTCTTATTAACAATTACCGAGGGTATGCACAGGTAGCGGGCCAGTTCCAGTACCTCCCTTTTGAGCAGGTCACCCAGTATCTGCAGATCTACTCCACTGTCTCCATGTTTGGTAGTATAGCCCACGGTAATTTCACTTTTATTACTGGTACCCAGAACCAAATAGTTCCTGGCTTGAGCTGAATAATACAGGGTAGTCATTCTCAGGCGGGGCTTTAAGTTAGCACGCAACAAGCGTCTTTTGGAACCGTCAAGCTTAATATAGGACTCCAGTTGGGTTACCATAAGTTGATAAACATTATCCAGTTCCACTACCCGGTAGGGTATATTGAACTTATCTAATAATAGCTGGCTGTGAACCAAATCATCAGTGCTGCTTTCACAAGGCAGTACCAGGGCCATACAATTATCAGGAAAAGCCTTCTGGGCTAAGACTATTGCAACTGCCGAGTCAACACCTCCACTAACCCCAAGTACAATACCAGAGGCACCAGCTTCCTTAACCTTTTCCCTTAACCAGTTAACCAGATGTTGAACTACAGTTTCACAGTTCATAGTCGTAAACTCCTCCCCTTAATCAAACAATTCCGTCGAAATATACTTGTCAGCGCTATCCGGAGCAATAGCCAGTATCTTTTTACCCTTTCCCCTTTTATCAGCCAGCTGCAGAGCTGCAAATACAGCAGCACCGGATGATATACCCAGCAGCAATGCCTCTTGCCGGGCTGGCGACAGGTTTCTATAGCATTTTCATCCAAGACAGCAATAATGTTGTCGACCAATTCTAAATTCAACACCAGGGGAATAAATCCTGCCCCCATACCTTGAATTTTATAAGAGCCTGCCGAATTTCCACTCACAACAGCAGAATTTGCAGGCTCTACGGCCACTATTTTGACGGTGTCTGACCAATTAGTTCCGAAACGTTTTTAGCTACTCTCACCATTATTTACCTTATTTACCTTGCGGTCAAAGAGATTATTTCTATTTCACCCCAGGCAGCCAGCTTATCGTTCTTTATTGCCAGGATGCCAGCTACCCCGTTAATATTCTTTGCCAATTCTAGCGCTTTAATTAAATCATCCTCAGTTTTAACCAGATTAGCAGCGGCAGTGGCGACAGCATCTGCCAGGGAGACATCCCTGGCTTTTATCACCACGGCATCAGCCTTACCGAAGCTCAAACTGGGGCCCACCGTACCCGAGGAAGTACATATGCCCAGAGGGGTTTCCTCCGGGCGGATACGGATGGCTATCTTATAGCTGAAAGTAGAAGGACCGGCAAATACGGCGACACTTCTTTCCCGTTGGGAATGTAAATAGATGTCACCACCATTTTCCACCACACACTCCTGGCAGCAGGTGTTTAGCTTCTCTCCCAGAGCCTGGGAGAAGGTGCCGGCGACTGCTGCCATAGGACCCACTCCGGCCAAAGCAGCAGCTTGAGCCATTTGCCTTGCCAGTTCCGGTGCCCCGGGAAGCAGTTTAAGCGGAACCAGAGAAGTAAGAAATTCCGGCTGCAGGTTGATGTAATCTTCTAATTCTGCCCGTAAACGTATAAGCTCTTTTCGGCATAAAGGTATCAAACTATCGGAGTAACTCTCCCGGTCAACTCCAATAGCCAGGTCACTTTGTCTAATTCTAAGATTAAAATAGTGCATATCACCGGCCTGATGCAGGGACCGGTAAGTGCGATTTACGTAATTTATCTTATCCATTAGCTAGAAGGCCTATAAAATACCCTCTATACTGCCTCCCTGACTTCAAAATACAACTTGATGGCCCGGGTGGGACAACAATCCAAACACATACCACAGACAATACACTTGGAGTTATCAAACGATACCATCATAGTCTCCCGATCCAGTTCCAGTGCCTGGGTAGGACAAAACGAGGGACAGGCTCCACATTGAATACATATCTCTTCGCTCCATATTACCGTTTCGCTCAGGGGTTCAACATGAATACCCAGGCTTTTCAGGTAATCCACCCCGGCCTTATATTTTTCCCGCTTACCTTCCAATTCCACTACCAGATAACCTTCTTTTTGCGGGTTGATATCAGCTTTTAGGATATTAACTACCAGGTCATAGTCCTTTATTAACTGGTATATTATAGGCTGTTCCGACTGGGCTGCGGAAAAGTAACAA
>JAQUGU010000172.1 GCA_028683995.1 Syntrophomonadaceae bacterium
TCGCCAATGGCAAATTTTCTGCCGTTGTGCCGGCCAATCAGGGTGTAGTTGCGGTCGTTGAATTCGTAATAATCATCAGCAATACTGGAGATGTGTACCAATCCTTCCACTGTATTATCAAGTTCGATGAAGAATCCAAACGCCAGAATGGAATCAATACGGGCAGTAAACACTTCGCCTATAAATTGCTTCATATACTGGGCTTTCTTGATATCGAGCAGTTCCCTTTCCGCTTCCTCAGCCCTGACTTCCTGTAAAGTAGATTGCTCTCCGTATATGGCCATCTTCTTTTCCAGAGCGGCGCGCTTTTTAGTGTTCATGTTACCTTCCAGCAGAGCGCTTAGAGCCCGGTGTACTACCAAATCCGGATAGCGACGAATGGGACTGGTAAAATGACAGTAGTATTGAGAAGCCAGACCAAAATGCCCCAGAGCTTCCGGGGCATAGCGGGCATGCTTCATAGAACGAAGCAAAAGCATGGAAATCATTTGCTCCTCCGGCCTGCCTTTGATATCCTCCAGGATTTTCTGATAGGTAAGGGGCTCAATCTTTTTACCTTTTATCTTGTGCCCAAAACCCCCCAGCACCAGGTTAAGTTTGGTTATTGATTCCTCATCTGGTTTCTCATGCACCCGGTATAGGATAGGCACCTGCTGTCGGTACATGTGCTCTGCTACTACCTCATTGGCCTTAATCATGAAATCCTCAATCAGCATCTCTCCCGGACCCCGCTGCAGACGTTTTATTTCCACCGGAAAACTATTTTCATCCACAATCACCTGGGACTCGGGAAAATCAAAATCCAAACTACCCTGGGCTGTCCTTCTGGCCCTGAGAATATCGGCCAGCTCTTTCATCAGATAAAAATCTTCCAGCAGTTCCTTATATTTAGCTTTTTCCTCCGGGTCATCATCCACCAAAATACGGTTAACCGAGGTATAGCTCATGCGTTCACTAATATTGATAACCGATTTGCAAATATCGTATTTTTGCACCTGACCGCTCCGGTCAATGTCCATAATACAGCTCATAGCCAGTCGCTCCTGATTAGCATTGAGGCTGCATATGTTATTAGAAAGCTCCTGCGGCAGCATCGGCAAGACTTTATCAATCAGGTAAACACTGGTTCCACGGGCAAAGGCCTCCCGATCCAAACGGCTGTCTTCCCTGACGTAATGGGAAACATCTGCGATATGCACTCCCAGTCGGTAACCCCCCGGAATCTTGCTAATAGAAACAGCATCATCCAGGTCTTTGGCATCCTCGCCATCAATGGTAACCATACGCAGGTCTCTCAGGTTGCGGCGCCGGATCAGTTCTTCATCTGCAACCGGACGGGCTACTTCCCGGGCTTCCTCCAGCACGGCTTCGGGGAATTCGGTCCTCAGGCCATGTTTCTTAATAACCACCTGCAGCTCCAGTCCAGGGTCACCTTTCCGGCCCAGCACCTCTACGATTCTGCCTTCCAAAGCCCGGTCTTTACCTGGCCAGGCGGTTATGTTTACCAGTACCTTATCCCCATCTTTAACCGTCATTTTCCTTACCGGGCGAATATAGACCGGGTAAAAATGGCGATTATCGTCCGGTATTACCTGATCCTGTTTTTTCCCCCGTTCAAAAGTGCCTACCAGTTGCTGGTTGGCCCGTTTAATTACCCGGATTACCTCACCTTCAGGGCGTTGCCCCCCGTTATGGCTGGCACTTGGCCTTACCAGCACCTTATCACTGTGCATAGCACCGTTCAGTCCCCCGCTATATACAAATATCTCAGGATATTTAACATTATCAGGTACTAAAATACCGTAACCACGCTGGTTTAACCTCATCGTTCCCTTTATTAGGTTCATCTTCTCGGGCAGGCCGTACTTATTTTTGCGGGTCTTGACTATCTCTCCCTCTTTTTCCAGCCTTCCCAGTACTTTATTAAATTTATTTTCGTCTTCCTCGCTAATGCCTAAAACAGCTACCAGTTCAGCATAACTTAGCGGTCGGTAGCTTTCCTGGCGCATATGCTCCAGGATGCCATCACTAATTATCATGGGTCCTCCTTAAAATCTAAAATATTTGTCCACGTCTATTTTCTTATTATTCCCCTTTACCGGTTACTATTTACCTCTATAAACCGATATGAGGGGCAATTGTTTTCATGTTTTCCAGAGCAATGGTCATAAATGACCCTCTCTGCCCTTTTCTCTTAACATGGTCTACTCTGCCATAAAATCCGCTATAGCCCGGGCTATCTTCTCCTTTTCGCTGCCCATGGTAGCTATGTGCCCCGAACAATGCAGCTCTATTAGCTCTGTGTGCTTAATTTTTTCCTGTAAATAATAAACACTGCGCGGGTGTACGGACTCGTCTTGCAGGGACTGAATCAACAACACCGGTAGATTTATATCATCTGCTTCCTCCATCACGGTATTACGCAAATTCATTACACTTTGAAATGCCTTTACCGGAATTACATTATAGGCGTATCTGCCCTCTTCCTGCAGTTTTCGCATACGCAGTCGATCCTTTTTAGGATAGTAAGGCCGAATATGCCCTATTAAGGGACTGGCTACTGTCAGCAGCGGAGAGCGATTAAAAATGGGGACATTTATCGATATCGCTCCCTGCAATCCCTTTATCAGAGAGCCTGCATGCAGGGCTAGAAGCCCGCCCAGGGACAGCCCTCCGACAAAAACCCGGCGATGATTCTCCATTAAAAAGTCTAACTCTTTTCTTACCTCATTATACCATTCTTCCCAGTTGCTCTGATTTAGGAAACGGGGACTGGAGCCATGCCCGGGTAACAAGGGAGCGCTGACCGTACAAGCGCTCAGGTCATGAATTAATAGGGCAGTAGGATATAGCTCCGACGGAGAAGCGGTGAAACCATGAATAAATAACAGCGCCGTTTCCTGGCTACCCCTTAAAAAGAAAGGCTGTGCCTGCGGATATATATAACTCATCATCTGCCTCCGGCTATCAGGCTTCTATTTTCATTTGTGGTTGTGCCCGGTACTCAGCAGTAGTAATCCCCGTTTAATCTGGGTGATGATTGGGTTGAGTACCAGGTTAAAAAAGAAACGCAATTATAAAGAAAGCTACCAGGACAAGCCCGGTAGCAACTATGTAAACGTTTATTTATAAAAGCCTATTCCTGTATGATAAATTCCTGGGGCAATCGTTGCCAATTACTACAAACAACACCCGTAGCAAAGCTGCTGCCCCAGCAGGGCATGAAACTCATCCCCTCAAACACGTCAGGTAAAATGACTATCCCATAATCGCCAGGATCATAGTTACTATCATAAACACAGCGCACAGGTAAGCCGTAATTTTACTAAGTAAATCATCCACTCCCTTTTTCTTCCCGAAAATCGCTTCGCTGCCACCAGCAATACTTCCGGAAAGACCTGCGCTTTTCCCCGACTGGAGAAGAATGGTAGCTATCAAGCTCAGGGCACAAAGAATCTGAAATATCAATAGGATAGTTTTGGCCAAGTCTACACCTCCCGTTTTAATAGACCCAAATCTCGTACCTGGCACTTAGTAGCTAACTGAGTGCAGGTTCGCTGTCGTTTACAAATGTAGCGGGTTAACCATAGTCACCCGTTTGTAATCGCATGGGATTATGCAGTTAAAATCACAGAATATATTCTATCATAAAAGGATGGAAAACAAAATACTTGCTCTATTTCTTGAGATTGTAAAAAGTTTTTATCCCCCGGTAAACAGCGAAAGTATCGAGTTCCTCCTCAATCCGCAATAATTGGTTGTACTTGGCTACCCGGTCAGTCCGAGCTGGTGCACCGCTTTTAATTTGTCCGCTGCCAGTGGCCACGGCGATATCGGCAATAGTTGCATCCTCAGTTTCCCCGGAACGGTGCGATATGACACAGGTATAACCAGCCCGCCGCGCCATTTCAATGGTATCCAGGGTCTCGGTCAGGGTACCAATCTGGTTAACCTTAATCAGGATACTGTTACATATCCCCATTTCAATCCCCCGGGCTAACCTTTCGGTATTAGTTACAAAAAGGTCATCACCTATTAACTGAATTTTCTTACCTAAACGGTCAGTTAACAGTTTCCACCCTTCCCAATCATCTTCAGCCAGG
>JAQUGU010000173.1 GCA_028683995.1 Syntrophomonadaceae bacterium
TGAATGATTTCTTCTTTCATTGCCTCCATAACCAGGCCCGAAGTCCCCAGACGGTCATGGGTTAATACCAGCCGCAAACGATTGTTGGCCTGTCCTTTGCTGGATTTATCCTCAGCGTTAAAAACCCTCTTTAAAAAATCAAGCATTTGTTTAAACCCCCTTTACCTGCCTGAGAACATATTACGTCCCAGGCTTTTAATCCGGGTCCATAAATTTATGTCCTCAAACGTGGGAAAGTCAACCTGTTCACCCAGAGTCCTGCGGGCAATGTTATTAAATGCAGTTGAGGCCTGGGAGTGGTCATTAAGAATGATAGGCTCGCCCCGGTTGGTGGAAACAACAACATCCTGATCCTCGGGAACCACTCCCAGCAGGTCAATGCAGAGGTGTTCCATCAGGTCATCAATACTTAACATATCCCCACTTTTAACCATATCATTTCTGATGCGGTTTACAACCAGTTTAATATCCTTAAAATTGGCTGACTCCAGCATACCTATGATTCTATCGGCATCACGGACTGCAGAAACTTCAGGATTGGTAACTACTATGGCCCGGTCGGCTGCGGCGATGGCATTGCGAAACCCCTGTTCAATACCTGCCGGACAATCGATAAATATGTAATCAAAATCGGGTTTTAACTGGGTACAAAGCTGTTTAACCTGTTCCGGGGTAATATCATCCTTATTGCGGGTTTGAGCTGCGGGGAGCATATGGAGCTCGGGGAAACGCTTATCTTTGACCAGCGCCTGTTTCAGTGTGCATTCGCCTTCGATGACCTGGACTATGTCATAGATAACCCGGTTTTCCAACCCCAGAATAAGGTCCAGTTTCTTTAACCCTATATCCAGATCCAAAACTACTACTTTTTGACCCAGCCTGGCCAAAGAACTGGCGACATTGGCTACGGTTGTAGTTTTGCCTACTCCTCCCTTGCCGGAGGTTACAACAATAACCTGGCCTTCTGCTGTTTTGTTATCCATTCGAATTGGCCCTCCCTTAATATATTGTGTAAGTAATAAATGGTTTTTTCAATATGACAAAAGCAGACACATATATCTAATTCTAAATCATATTGAGTTCTGAATAAACTGCTATTTTTGGAAAATGAAAGAATGGTCGGGAAATTAAACGGAAACAGAGGTTAATAACCCAGAAAAACGACATGAGCCCAGGCGGGCTCATGTAGAGAGGGAATGTGATGGAATATATATTTAGTTAATTGGGGGGTGAAGGTTACTTATTATATTACATACATCGACATCAAATGACAAGTCTTTGGCCATTTGTAGTTTTTATTGCAGGTATTTGTAAAATTTATTAAGAGGAAGATGGTAAGGAAAGTGAATAGCGGGTGTAATTACTTATTTCTCTTGTATTGGAATCATACCTTAATTAGTATTATAATAAGGAAACGCCAAGTACAACTAAATACTATCCTGACGGTAGCAGCGATTATAGCTGCTTTAAAAGGGAAAACGGTGAGAATCCGTTGCAGTTCCCCTTACTGTATTAAGGACGAAACCTGTATACAGCCACTGACCAGGTATCTGGTTGGGAAGGTGCAGGGAGTAGGATGACTTTAAGCCAGGAGACCTGCCGGCAGGGAATTACTACTTAACTTCTGGGGATAAGAAGGGAGGATTAAGGCATGGAGAATAAGTCATTGCCCTTACCTAACCCCGGCTTGTAGGAGTCGGGGTTTTTTTATAGGTAATAGAGTTGGCACGAGAGGCTACAAAAAATGTCAGGTACAAAACTTGTATTAGCAACATGGGGAGGTTTTTTTTATGCTGAGAATCAGATCTAAAAGATGGGTGTTTTGTTCCAGTTGGGTTTTATTAATAATATTTTTTTCCTTGCTTGTTCATACACCGGTGGCAACAGCAGCTACGGTTGACGAGATACACAGCTCCCTGGATAAATTGCGGGGTTACTATAACCAGGTGGGAGAATGCAATGATTGGGAAACCCTGGGGCTGCGCTGGGCGGGGGTGGAGTGCAGCAGTAAATATACTCCTGAAAATGCTGTTTCCGCCAGTGATTATGCCCGCAAGATAATGGGGGCAATCGCCGGACGGCAGGCAGAGGCGGGTATAAATAATGATATTAGTACTCTTATCGGGATGCAGAAAACGGCTGGGGACACAAAAGGCAGCTTTATAAACGGTGATAATACCAGCCTGAATCAGACTATCTGGGCAGTCATTGCCCTGGATTTTGCCAAAACCAATGGCTTTACAGCTGATTACCAGCGTGATGATGCGGTGAGTTATATATGTTCGAATCAGGATGCGGGCGGTGGATTTGACGAGAGCGGGTGGGGAGTGGACGTGGACTCTACGACTCACGCTTTGATTGCCCTGGCTGCTGATTATAATCAGGCCGGGAAGGAAGAGTGCACTACTACCGTTAATAAAGCACTTACCTATCTGCAGCAACAGCAAATGGATACCGGTGGCTTTGGAGGCTGGGGCAGTGAAAGCCCTGACTCTATTGCAGCAGTTATAGAGGCGCTTATGGCTCTGAGCAAAAACCCCTTTGCTGAAGACTGGATAAAGAACGGCAATAACATGGTCGATGCCCTGCTTGCCTACCAGTCCGGCCAGGGATGGTTTGTTTACAGCTGGGAGGCTTCGGGTTGGAATGACCCCACCGTACCTAATCAGATGAGTACCTATCATTCCTTACTGGCTCTGGGCGACCTGGTTCAGGGACAATCCAAGTACCGTAACCTGCTTCCTGAAACCAACGGTTTGTGTTTTACCCTGCAACCGGCGGACAGCTTTAATCTGGGCAATGATGCCAATATGAGTTTTTTGCTTGATAATAAAGGAAATAACTCAATCGCGGTTTTAATAGCAGCCGGACTCTTTGACACCAGTAATGAGCATCAATTGACACTGACCTCACTCAGCAAGACGTTGCTGGCGGGGGAGAGTGTGGATTTTGGCAGTGCTTTCACTATTCCTGCTGGCGGTTCTTATGAAGTACGGGTATTTGTCTGGGACAACTGGAATGATAAAAACTCCCTGCTTGTACCAAGCTTTATTCCCGTCCAATAGAAGGTAAAAAGTCTGAAAGAAATTATTTCATGACGTTTTGTACCTCAAGAAAGGAATGGTTATAAATATGACTAAAAGGTTTTTTAGTTTTTTGCTGATATTAATGTTCCTGGTTTTTCCTCTTCAGGCTCTGGGTGCGGATACGGCAGTCAACAATAACCAGGTGACCGTATCCGGGCAGGCTGGGGCAGGTCAATGGGTGAACCTGGTGGTAGAACGGGAAGATGGCAGGAAATCATATATAAATCAAGTACGCAGCGGCAGTGATGGCAGTTATCAATTCCAGTTTTCTTTGGACCGGGGACGCTATAATGCTGAAACTTCAGCAGGCGGCCTGGTAGAGCATTTGCCAGTGCTGGAAGTGAACAGTGACCTTGTTGGCTCTGGTGGAAACGGCGGCAGCGGAGGCGGTGGGTCACCCGTACCGCAGCAGTCAACTGCCGTGGTAAGCATACGCGGTGATTCCCAAACTGGTATTATACTTGATAATGCCAGCTGGAACTGGTCAGGTAGCTGTACAGCTCTGGATGCTCTCAAAGGCGTCTTAAACCAGCGGAGTATCAGCTACAGCATATCCGGGGAATATGTTAGAAGCATAGATGGCCTGGCGGAAAAAAAGGAGGGCTATCCTTTAAGCGGCTGGCTGTTCAGGATAAATGGCAGATTTCCCGGGGTTGGTCCCGGAAGCGCCATAATACGTAATGGAGACCGGGTGGAATGGCTCTATACCCTGGACGGGGGCAAGGATGTAGGAGCCACTGTCCTGATAAATAATAAGCCGCCGGAGCTTAAACCGGAGCAGATAAACCAGGTTATAAATGTAGTCAGCGAGTACAAACAGGAATTAAGCAAACTTAAAGAAAAGAACTTGGTTATCAATAAGGGCGAGCAAATGTCTGCTGCAGAAGTGGAACAGCTACGCCAGGAGCTAATTAATAATAAGGTTGATATCAGCCGGGAAACCGGCCGGGAAGGAGGTATTCTGGCTGATAGCGAAGTATTTTTAGATATCCCGGAAAATGCCTTGACCCAAAG
>JAQUGU010000174.1 GCA_028683995.1 Syntrophomonadaceae bacterium
GTACGCTGCGAACTTCACCAGCCAGGTTAGCCCCGAAGGTAGCTCCCAAAGTGTTAAGAATAATATAAGTAGAACCAGCCATTAATGTAGCGCCAAAAAGGAATTTAGTCGGGTGCCCGGCTTGAACTGCCAGAGGTATAACATCGTTGTAGTTTAAGCCACTTAAACGGGTAAAGTTGGCAGCAAAGGTACCAGGATCAGCCATTAGGGCAGCCACTATAAAGGTCAGGGCACCAATACCAGTACCAATTAAGGCCATCCAGGACATTTTCATCATCGCCCGGCTGCCTTTGTAGAATACCATCCAGATGATAATTATCATGATGGTACCCAGAATGGCACGTACAGTGGGTGCATTTAAAGCAGAGGCCCACTGGAGCCACATTTGGTTTCCGCTTACAATACCCATGGAAGCAAAGAATTCAACCAGGGCGTATTTTAAAGCCCAGTCTGAGCAGACCCCGGTCCAGGATATGGCAGTAAAAGAAATCATGAAACTGGACATCAGGCCCAGAGCCGGGTGCAGGATACGGCTAATATAAATATATTCGCCTCCCTGCCGGGGCATAGCTACCGAAAGCAGCCAGTACAGTCCGGCAATTACAAACATCTGGGAAACGGTCAGTATAGCCCAGGGCATATGTCCGCCGGGATACAGGAACGGTGCCCACATCAGGTATACCAGTGCGTACATTAAACCGGGGTTAACCGTGGAGTAAACCAGAGTATCATAAGGGCTTATTTGCCGGGTAAAGCCTACTGCACTCTGTTGGAATAGTTCTAAGCCTCTTGCCAAAAATATCCCTCCTTATATTAATTAAGAATTTAGAATTAAAAATTAAGAATTATGGTGGAAATGCACCCTACACCCTACGGATACCACCGATGCTCCCGTTGGTTGCAATTAAGGTTGCGGGTACTACAATGTTCACTATCGTTCACAATTAAGGTTGCTTCGCATTTTGCCTTATTACACTATTTGCTTAATCTGCGTCATTCATTGCTGATTCTATACATGATGCTGTCTTCCCAACCGGTCACCACCCGTACATAGCCACTCAGTTCTTGATCTAAATCGGGGTCACCAGTATCGACCAGCAGGGGGTGCGGCTGCAGGGCTACCAGTTTATCACGACTGGCTACCACGATAATGTTGTTTTTCCCTACTAACCTGATTACCCGAGGGCTTATCTGCTGATTGCCCCGGCCAAAAACATGTCCTTGTCCTCCGATAGCGGTAACTACGATACGAGCATTGCCTCTATGCTGGTTAAGCAGGTTAAACAGCTCATTTTCGCCCACATCGCTTGCAACCAGTTCCCGATTAAGAACCACGTCTACTCCCAGCAGGGTGTTAGGAAGTTCCAATCTTTCCATAATGGCGCGGGTAGTAGTTCCCGGACCAATTATATACAGGGTATCTTTTTCCATACTGGCAACTACTTCTGCAGCCATGCCCTCTACTTCAGCCTGTTCGGAACGACCACCGGATTTGACGCTCTGTACCCTTCGTTCCACCGGCACTTTAAGATAACCATAAAGCTTGGCATTGACCCGGCCTTGACGGAAGGCCTCTTCGTCTATATCCATTACCTCAGCTTCACGTATATTTACCACCTGCCCCTGAAGATAAAGGCTGGCTACTTCACCCGCACTACGAGGGTTAATCGCATATACCGCCGAGTGAATCTTTACCCCTGCGGGAATGCCCAGTACTGGAATCTTAGATCCTATTGCCGAATATATATTTCGTGCAGTTCCGTCCCCTCCGGCAAACAGAATCAAATCGACCCCTCTCTGGGCCATTTCCCGGGCAGCTTCCATGGTATCTTCCGGACTAGTTTCTCCGCTCTTTATAGATCCTATTGCCTCCGGCTCCAGGCCAGCCTCACGGCATTCATCCGCACCCATTTCATCGGGATAAGCCAGCACTTCGATTTCATCCTTTAATTTGGCGATTATCTTTAAGGCCTCGATAGCGCGGCGGGGAGATTCAGGCTCTGCTCCCATCTCCCGGGCTTTCTGTAGGATTTCAATTCCGTCACTACCTTTTAACCCGACTCGGCCACCCATACCAGCAATGGGATTAACGATTACCCCCAGCTTTTTCATACAATCACCGCTCTTTAATTTAATCCCATCTCCGCCCCGGGGACGGAGATGGTTTAAGAAAGCTATTTTTTACCCTTTTTCTTCTGATATTGTCTCCAGGTAACCGCGATTAATTCGGCGTCATCAATGGCTTCATGGGTAGGTCGATGGGATGCGGCCTTATGGGGAGCAGTCTTTACAAAGTTGGCATCTGCATAAGCTTCCTTGGAAATCTGCTGCAAAACCTCTATATATTCATCCAAGTCCTCTTTGTTGTAGGATTCACATGGCTCCAGGGTAAAGGGTTCCGGTACCACCCAGGGATGATGGGAGGTCCAGTAATGCTCGATGCCAAAGTCTACTATGCGCTTATTTACATCGTCAGTACCTGCTCCGGTATCCTGTTTAAGTTTCTCCCAGGAGTAACGCACCTGTTCCAGACGGCGCTTACCTTTGGCATACCAGATAACTACGCCGGGAATAGCTGCAATTTTTTTCATAAAGTACTGGTTGTTTAATACTGAACAAATGGCGGCTTCTTTTAAGCCTTCAGCCCCGTGCTGCATTATCCACATATAAGCCTTCAAGACTACATTGGTATTTCCGAAATAGCTTCTTACTTTGCCAATACTCTCAGGGTAGTTAGAATTAAGAATATACTTTTGGCCATCAAATTCTACCCGGGGTACAGGGAGGAAGGGCTTAAGGAATTCCTTTACCCCGATAGCTCCGGTGGCCGGTCCCATACAACCATGAGGAGCGGAAAAGGTTTTGTGCAAGTTAAAATGAACCATGTCGAAGCCGGCTTCCCGGGCGCGGTGAATGCCCAGCATACCGTTGGCATTGGCCTGGTCATAAGAACAGATGGCGCCCACTGAGTGAGCTGCTTTTACGTACTCCTCAATCCTGGGATTGTAGATACCGGTATCTTCAGGGTTGGTTATCATTATTCCGGCAGTACGCTCAGATAGTGCCGCTTTCATGGCTTCCAGGTCGGGATAGCCGCTTTCATCCGGCATCAGGGTTATTACCTTGAAACCGGCAGTGTTAGGGGTAGCCGCATCACAGGGATGGGAGAACATGGTGGTAATTATCTCAGTTCTCTTATTATCTCCCCGAGCGCGATGATAAGCCCTGATCATGGAAGCGTTGGCATATACTCCGTGGGCGCCGCCGCCAGGCTGTAAGCTGAAAGCATCCATACCGGAAATTTCTTTTAAAAACTGCTCTACCTGGTAGTAAATTTCCAAAACACCCTGCATGGTATCAGGGTCCTGCAAGGGATGAACATTTACAATACCAGGATGACGAGCCGCCATATGCTCCTGAACTTTGGGGCTGTATTTCATGGTACAGGTACCTTCACTTATTCCCAAAGTAACGTCAGTGCCCAGAGTCTCCTGGGAAAGGTGGTAAAAATGGCGGTTTACCCGCATCTGATTAATTTCCGGGAGAGCAGGGGTTTTTTTGCGCCGCAGATTGGTGGGAATAGCTGAAACTCCGTCCCCCACCTGACTAACCACATCTTTGCAGGCCAGGGGAACCAGTACTCCTCTTTCGCCAGGGACGCTCATCTCAAATATAATGCTTTCATCCCATCTTGCCTGGTGGTAATTATCTCTAAGTAATTTCTTTTGTCTCGCCATTAAATTTCAGTCCTTTCCTTGTAGATACTGCTACCATTTAGCAGGAGATAACCCCCTGTAAAGCGTAGGCCAGTTTGTCCAGATCCTTATGCTGATGCACCTCAGTAACACAGAACAGGGCACTCTGACCGAACTGGGGAAATTCCTTGGACAAATCCTTGCCTCCAAATATTTTGAATTCCAGCAGATGTTTGTTTATCTGGGCTACAGATTTGCCGGTCATGTCAAAATTCACCACAAATTCCTTAAAGGAAGGAGAGGACATCTGGATTTTAACCCCGGGCAGTTCGGAAATCTTTTTGGCTGCGTACTGGCAGTTTTGCATTATGGTAGTTCCCACTTCCTGCATACCCTGAGGTC
>JAQUGU010000175.1 GCA_028683995.1 Syntrophomonadaceae bacterium
TACGGCCCTTCGCCGTATATTATTAATATATTCCCGGCAATGCCGGAAAAATAGAGGGGGAAAATAATATGAAGCAAAAACGCATCGTAACCTGCGCTGTTACCGGGTCCATACATACGCCCAGTATGTCAGATTATTTGCCCATCACACCAGAGCAAATAGCTGATAACGCGCTGGGAGCAGCAGACGCCGGAGCAGCCATCGTCCACATCCATGCCCGCAATCCGGAAAACGGTTTGCCCAGCCCGGAATTACACCTGTTTCGGGAAATCATTGATCGTATCCGAGATAAGAACCAGGAGGTAATAATTTGTCTTACCACCGGGGGTGGGGCAGGTATGACCGTGGAACAACGAGCTGCAGTAATACCCGAGTTCAAGCCTGAATTGGCCTCCTGTAACCTGGGATCAATTAACTGGGGTATGTTCCCTATGCTGGGCAAAATCAAGGAGTTTAAATTTGAATGGGAGCCTGTGTTATTGGAATTATCCAAAGGTGCTATATTCCAAAATACCTTTGATGATCTTATGAAAATAACCACCATTATGAAAGAAAACGAGACCAAGCCAGAATTCGAAGTATATGACGTGGGTCATCTATACAACTGCGGGTTCCTGCTACAAGCCGGCTATGTTAAGCCCCCGGTTCATCTGCAATTCGTTACTGGTATTCTGGGCGGCATTCAGGCCACACCTTATGATTTGATGTACCTGCATAACACGGCAGAACGTATCCTGGGTTCAGCTAACTATACCTGGTCAGTTATTGGTGCTGGTCGGCAACAATTTCCCATCTGCACCATGGGTTTAATCCTGGGCAGCCATGTACGGGTAGGCCTGGAAGACAACCTTTATCTGGGCAAAGGGGTAAAAGCCAAAAATAACGCTGAGCAAGTGACCAAGATGGTCCGGATTATGAATGAATTTGACCTGCAACCGGCCTCCCCCGCAGAAGCTCGGGAATTATTGGGCCTAAAAAGTAAACCAGCGCTGTAAAGGATGTGATTAGCAAGAATGCATGTATTATGGCAACCATCCCAAGAACAAATCCAACAGGCTAATCTGACCCGATTTATAAAAATGGTAAACCAGAAATACTCTTTAAATATTAAAGATTACTCCCAGCTCTATGATTGGTCAACACAAGAAATAGCTCAATTCTGGGACTCTATGTGGCAATTCGGTGATATTATTGCTTCCCAAAACTGGGAGCAGGTCATGGTGGAGGGGGAAGAAATGACGGCAACCCACTGGTTCCCGGGGGCACGTCTAAATTTTGCCGAAAACCTGCTACGCTACCGGGATGAGCAAACTGCGCTGCTTTTTAGAAGTGAGATGGGTAGCAGACAGGAACTTACTTACGCCCAACTTTACCAGCAGGTGTCCTTTCTGGCCCAGGCATTACGCCAGAAAGGGATAAGAGCCGGGGATCGGGTTGGGGGCTACCTGCCTAATCTACCCCAAACTGTTATTGCCATGTTGGCTGCTACCAGTATCGGGGCCATCTGGTCCTCTTGTTCACCCGATTTTGGTTTCAAAGGAGTGGTAGATCGCTTTGGTCAGATCGAACCGAAAATCCTGTTTTGTAGTGACGGTTATTATTATAATGGCAAGCACTATCCGATTCTGGAGAGGGTGGAACAGATAACCGAGGCAATTTCCTCTATTGAACAGGTTGTAATAGTTCCTTATTTAGAGGAAAACCCGGATATCAGCCTGGTAGCAAAGGCAGTATTTTTCAGTGATTTCATAAATGGCTTCGCTCCTGCTGATATAGTTTTTGAACAATTACCTTTTGACCATCCCCTGTACATTATGTATTCCTCGGGAACTACCGGTGCCCCCAAATGTATGGTTCACGGTGCCGGTGGCACGTTAATTCAGCACCTCAAGGAACTGCTGCTACATACCGACCTTAAGCGAAATGACCACATATTCTATTTCACCACCTGCGGGTGGATGATGTGGAACTGGCTGGTTAGTTCACTGGCAGTAGGAGCCACCCTCATACTTTATGATGGTTCACCTTTCTACCCGGATCCAGGCGTTTTGATGCGACTGGCCGAAGAGGAACGGATTACGGTATTTGGAACCAGTGCCCGCTATCTGATGTCCCTGGAAAAAGAAGGTGTTAAGCCAGGCCGGGATTATGACCTGCGCTACCTTCGGGCCATTCTTTCCACCGGTTCACCATTACCGGTAGAAAGCTTTGAATACGTTTACCAGGAAATTAAAAGCGATATACTACTGTCGTCCATTTCCGGTGGAACCGATATTGTTTCCTGCTTCGCGCTGGGTAACCCCATCGGACCAGTTACCGCTGGAGAACTGCAGTGCCGTGGTCTGGGCATGAAAGTTCAGGCTTATAATGACCAGGGGCAGTCTGTTATTAATGAAAAAGGCGAGCTAGTATGTACTCGGCCCGCTCCCTGTATGCCAATCTACTACTGGAATGATCCCGACGGGTCCAAGTACCGGAGTGCCTATTTCCAGCTTTACCCGGGGGTATGGAGCCACGGTGACTATATCGAAATTAAGCCAGGGGGAGGAGTAATCATCTACGGGCGTTCGGATGCCACGCTTAACCCGGGCGGGGTACGTATCGGAACTGCGGAAATCTACCGACAGGTGGAAACCTTTCCTCAAATAGCCGATAGTGTGGCAGTAGGGCAATCCTGGCAACAAGATATACGGGTGATTCTGTTTGTGATGATGAATCCAGGCTATGAATTGGATGATGATTTAAAAGAGCAGATTAAAACGGCCATCAGAGAAAACACCAGCAGCCGTCATGTCCCGGCTAAAGTCATTGCGGTAATAGATATTCCCTATACCCTTAATGGTAAAAAAATAGAAGTCGCCATTAAGAAAGTGATTGAAAATCAGCCCGTTCTTAATCGTGATGCCCTGGCCAATCCGGAATCTTTAGAATACTATCGTAACCTGCCGGAGCTCAGTCGCTAGAACTACCCGGCTAATCGAGTTACTAACCGAATTAATGGGGGATATTATTTTCTATAACAAGAGAAAATAACATCCCCCTTTTTTCTATTTTCTTATTCTTCTACCAAAGCTACCGCTCTAATCCAGCCACCGGAAGCACCTTTTATCTTTATGGGGAAACAGAAAAAGGTGAATCCATAAGGGGGTAAACAGTCCAGGTTGGTCAATTTTTCTATATGGCAGTATCCCTTTTCTATGCCGGCAAAATGCCCTTCCCATATGATGGAAGGATCCTTACTTTGTTGGTATTCCGCCGCAATAAGAGGTAAGGGGCGATCCCAGCTCCAGGCATCAGTCCCTACTACCTTGATCCCCTGCTCAAGCAACCAGAGAGTAGCCTTCCGACTCATCCCACAACCTTTGAGTAGATATTCAACCTGTCCCCAATATTTATCGGCTCCGGTCATTACCAGCACGATATCACCGGGCTGCAGGGTATAATCTATTCGCTGCAGCTCCTTTTGTATGTCCACAGGTTCCACCAGGTAGCCATCGGGAAGCTTACGGAAATCCAGTACTACGCCATTCCCAATACACCATTCCAACGGCACTTCATCAATAGTCAAAGCTTTGGCCCCGCTATCCATGGTGGGATGGTAGTGCCAGGGAGCATCAAGGTGAGTACCGGAATGAGAGGAAAGCTGCAAAAGTTCCAGTGCCCACCCCAACCCGTCGGGCAAATGCTCTCGGGGCAGACCGGGGAAGAAGGTTAGCATGCTTTCGCTACCCTCATCATGATTAATATACTGTATCCGGGGTATCATTTGGGGGGGATCGCTGGGTAAACCGTCTTCGATGCTTATACTAAGATCAATAAGTTTTCGGGTCATCGTAAATCCTCCTCATTAAGTTTTATCTTCTTTCCATTATTACATATAATTGTATATTTTTGTGACTTGAATGCTTCTAATAAGTGCTGTTACTTTTTAGAGATGAACCAGAATTTGGCGTACTAAAAAGGCTCAACCATCAGCTGTTAACTAATTGTTGAGCCTTCCAAACAGGACTTTATTTTACGGTTAAAAACCTTTTTAGCTGTTTACTTCTTCTGCATCTTAGCCCAGGTGTCTCTTAAAGATACGATACGATTCCACA
>JAQUGU010000176.1 GCA_028683995.1 Syntrophomonadaceae bacterium
TTCCACTACCAGATAACCTTCTTTTTGCGGGTTGATATCAGCTTTTAGGATATTAACTACCAGGTCATAGTCCTTTATTAACTGGTATATTATAGGCTGTTCCGACTGGGCTGCGGAAAAGTAACAAACTACTCGGTTTTTCATTTTACTCCCTCCTTTTCCTACTATTTATTACCATTGGGGCTGCGTTCGGGAATCGACTTAAATTCGATATTGGCATCTGCAGAAGGCAGAGGAGCTACCGGTTTACTCAGCTCAAATCCGCCTGCCTTTATCCACTCTTTTAAAATACCGGCAATCCTGCGCGCCCGGTAAATACTGGACTGAGGAGTGCTAATAACTTCTTTGCCATTTATAGTAATTTTCCCGCTCTTCAATTCTTTGAAGTTGGCAAAACCCAGGTCTATTGTTTTTCCATAAGGATAACCTTCGCTGTAATCTACTATGGGACAGTAGATGTCCTCGTCCTTTACCGCAGCATAAGATAGTATTTCTTCATCCAGAATAGGAATCGGTATACCAATTCCTACTGCCATGGTGGCACCATAGCCGATATAGCTTAAGCCCACCAGCCAGTTGGGATCCATCTGTTTTAAATCCCCGATTACGGCCAAAGTACCAGCACCGACCTTGGGTACCCCATTTTCACCCCGTAAAACATTAGGATGGTGCTGGGTCCCATTCCAGGCCACATAACCGGTACCCCCACCCAGGAATATCCTGGTTCCTACACCTATGGTCTTGTAGTAAGGGTCATTTAACAAAGGGCTTAATTGCCCGGAAGTAGAATAACTGGCATTTCCCAGCTGGGGTTTGACTATGCCCATATAGGTATATATAGTTCGTTCACTCAAGTTTACCGCACAATTGTAGTTCTGGTAGGCATTACGGGGATTAAACAGGATAGCCTCGTTAAGGTCTTCCAGTTTAATTATAGTATCTACTTTTTTATTGGGATAACAATCGGTGCCGTAGCCGACAGCTTCCAGCCTTATCTCTTTACCTGCCAGGAGGTCGTGAATAACATGACCGCCACCATAGCTGAAGCGTCCCGGGTAAACCTTATTTTCCGGGTCGTTTTCCGGTAGCTGGGCTGCTCCCAGATAAGCGTCCACAGCAGCAATACCGGCATAAGCTTCCACCCCGTTTAACCACACTTTGCTCATTTTAATACGGGGCCGGGAATGTCCAAAATTAAGGAAAACCCCGGAAGAGCACATAGGGCCAAAAGTACCGGTGGTAACAACATCTATTTCCCGGGCGGCCTTTTCCAGCCCCTGCTCAGCAACAATATCGATAACTTCCTCCGCAGTTACTACTACCGCTTCGCCCCGTTTAATCTTTTCGTTAATTTCTTCATAAGTCTTCTGTGCCATTTTATTCTCCTCCTTAATTAAGCAGCTTCCGGGCAACCACTACTGCCGCCCGGGCGTCTTCGGAATAAGCATCAGCCCCAATGCTTTGCGCATATTCAGGGGTTAGAACTGCACCCCCTACCATAAATTTGCATTGCAAACCCCGGGTTCGGGCCTCCTCGATTACTTTTTTCATGGCTGGCATGGTAGTGGTCATTAAGGCGCTAAGCCCAATAATGTCCGCATTTTCTCTTTCGGCTATTTCGAGAATGCTTTCCGCCTTTACATCCTTGCCCAGGTCAATAACATTGAACCCATAGTTTTCCAACAAAACACAGACAATATTCTTGCCAATATCATGTATATCCCCTTCCACCGTAGCCATTATGATAGTACCTCGGCTCTGACTGGCCTGTTGGCTTAGTAGTGGTTTTACTATGGTAAAGGCCTTTCTCATGGTTTCCGCTGCCATCATCAACTGAGGCAGGAAATACTCTTTGCGATCATATAGCTCCCCAGCCTCTTCAATACCGGGAATTAAGCCCTGATTAACAATTTCCAGAGGTTTCAGGTGGTATTCATGGAGAGCCTTTTCCAGCAGTTTTTCAATTCCATCCTGGTTTCCCTCCAGAACTGCGTTTTTTAATTGCTGGTTAATTGATATGTTACTATCTTCGGAGTTAGCAGTACTATGTTCGACTGCGTTTATGGTTTTGGCCGAACCAGTTAAAAGTTCGGGGATATTGCAATTAATACATATATCATGACGCACTTTATTACCCCCGGTTGCCGACCCGCCCTGATAGTCTTTATATTGTTTAATAAAGGTAGAACAGTTACGATCCCGGTTTAGAAGTACTCCAGCGGCCATTATGGTATCCCTCATCCTATCATCAAACGGGTTTATAATAGGAAGATCCAAACCTGCAGCCAGGGCCATGGCTAAATAGGTGGAGTTTAATATCTCGCGGGCCGGCAAACCATGGGAAACATTGCTTACCCCCAGTACCGTACCTACTCCCAGTTCATCTTTGACCCGCTGCAGAGTAGTAATAGTCTCCATAACCTGAGACTGCTCGGCGCTGGCTGTCTGCACCAGACAATCAATATATATATCTTCATCCCGCAGTCCATATTCCCGGGCCTTTTTATATATTTTCCGGGCTATTTCCATACGGCCCTCGGCGGTTTTGGGTATGCCCCTCTCATCCAGGCAGAGGCCCAGCACGGCTGCCCCATATTTTTTGGCCAGGGGTAGAATGATATCCAGTTGCCGGTCTTCCCCGGTAGTTGAGTTGATTAAAGGACGCCCCACGAAATTCTTCAAGGCCTCTTCTACCACCAGCGCATTGGTAGAATCTATGGAAATAGGAATATCTACTGCTGCTTGAACTGACAGAACCGCCTGTTTCATAGCGGCTACCTCATCAATACCCGGTACTCCCATATTAATATCTAGTATGGGTGCTCCGGCCGCAACCTGGTTACGGGCTTCATCTACTACCATAAGCATCTGCCCCTCTTTAATATCCGAGGCCAGTTTTTTTCTGGCAGTAGGGTTTATGCGTTCCCCAATATAGGCCAGCGATGGTCCTTCCCGGATATTTACCGAGCGGCTACGGGAGGTGAGGGCAAATATTTTTTGTCCTGTCCTTTTCAATGTTGCTACACCCCGTAAAACGTTGGCCATAGCTCTAATATGCTCAGGGGTAGTTCCACAGCATCCGCCAATTATACCAGCACCAGCATCTCTAAGACGCAAGGCGTATTCCGCCATTTCCTCGGGACTATCTGGAAAAACGGTTTCACCCTCCAGCAAAAGGGGTAAACCTGCATTAGGTTCCACTGACAAGTAAACCCGGGAGTAATGGCCCATAATCTCAATAACCGGTAAAAGCTCCCGGGCTCCCCCGGAGCAGTTAGCCCCGATAGCCAGTGGTTGCAGGGCTTCCAGGGTAAGCAGAGCAGTTAGCGGGTCGGTTCCCATCATGGTTCTTCCACTATTTTCGAAGCTTATATGGGCTATTACTGGTAGACGGGTATTCTGCCGGGCAGCAATCAGAGCAATCCGGGCCTCACCCACATCAGTCATAGTTTCGATAGAAATAAGATCAGCACCAGCTTTCTCACAGGCCTTTACCTGCTCGCTAAAAGCTGCATACAACTGGTCAAAATCTATATCTCCCATAGGTTGTAACAATTTACCGCTGGGTCCTATGGAGGCCGCGACCAGAACTTTATCCCCGGCACTCTGCCGGGCTATTCTTACTGCTTCCGCATTAATTTCCTCCACCCGGTTTTCTAAACCATACTCCCCCAGTTTAAAACTATTACCACCGAAGGTATTAGTTTGTATAATATCGGCACCGGCTTCAATATATTGACCATGGATAGCGCTTAACATTCGAAAGTTCTCTATTCCAAATAATTCCGGACATTGCCCTGGCATCATGCCCTGTTCCTGGAGCATAGTGCCCATAGCCCCGTCCAGAATTAAAACTTTTTGCTTTAATAATTCCTCTACATCTGGCCTCATTGTGTAAAACACTCCCCTTTCACAACAGTTTATAACAAAAGCCCCTCCAAATAATGAGGGGCTAAAAACTGTCATTGCCTCTCATCTCACAGGATATCCCTGCAGGAATTGGCACCATACCTTAACAGGCGGTTGCCGGGTTTCATCGGGCCAGTCCCTCCACCTCTCTGGATAAGAGATTATAAAGAATTTTG
>JAQUGU010000008.1 GCA_028683995.1 Syntrophomonadaceae bacterium
GATAAATATAAGCTGGTCACCTAAGCAATCACCTCCAGAAAACAAGGTTTTTAAGGATGTGGATAAAGCCGATTTCAGGTAAATCTGCGTATTCTAATACAAGTATTTATAACGACAATATTCGTTAAATAAATAGAATTATCCTTTAATAACTTTGTTATTATATTATCAAAGTAAAATATTACCAATAATAAAAGCCCGGAAATGTTAATTGCCGAGCCTGGTTGTTGGCTAAGTGTTATGATTAAGCTTTTAATATCTGCTGCCCAGCTTACAATTAATAGAGAAGAGTAGAGTACTATCTTACCTTTGGATTAAATGCTTATTGCGTAATGGAAAATATTGTTGGATAACAATACTTATTAAATTAATTACTATTGTTATTTGAAGTTTAATAATGAATTCAATGCTCTCAATAAGCTTTCGGAATTGTTGCATGCATTTTCTAAACTCCAGGATTCTTTAACAAAAGGAATTAAACAATGATTATAATTAGGTCCTTGGATTGCGGTACTATTGCTTTTTGGGACTATACCTGTTCTTAAATCTTTCTTGCGCGATTTCCTTGCCAAGTTTATTAAAGACTGCTTTGGGTCCAGTAGGCTGTCAACATTTATAGGTATAAGATTAATACTAATACCTAGATACTCAGCAAACCCCTCTCGATCTGCCAATAACCACGATTCAATCTCAGGTACTGCGATTCGAAATAACATATTTGGATGTATCTTGTCAGGTAAGTAATCTTTAATAAGAGCTATCGCACATCGATACTTATCACAATCCGTTAACACAAAATAGGGCATACCTTGCGCCGCCTTATTAAACCCGCAAATGTTTTTTTTAATATAACCATTTCCGCGCCCATTATAAGCATTAGCAATTTGATAAGAACGACCTGATTGAGCCATTATTTGCCTGATTACCGCTTCGCTCAAAATATCTTCAAATATAATATTAAAATAAGTGGTCTGCTTTTTTATACTCATTAAAATAGACTCAATTCTTCAATGTTATTTGGGTGGATTCGGGATAAAATAGCATCAGCAGGACTTACACCATTCTCCAATAAAAGCCTTACCTCTTCAATTGAGGAAGAGACTGTAATTGTTGTGCCTTCGGAACTGGGAGTTAATAACAGTATTTCTTCACCGCCAATTCCTTTGTCCGATAAAAGGTCCACGCTGTGTGTACTTAATATTAACTGACGTTTCTTTCGGCTTTGTACTTTGCTAAATACCGCTGGCAATTGTGAAACTATACTACCATTCAATGAAAGCTCAGGTTCTTCCAATAGCAACAAAGAATCGCTTTCAAGCAAAGACCATAATAGTCCGATTAGACGTAATGTACCGTCAGAAAACTGATCCTCTTGTTGTTTACCCGCATGAGGCCTCCAATGTTCGTAGACTGCCTCGAGATGAGGAACGCCTGTTTCATCCTTAGTATCGGTAAGTTGTTTAAGTTGAGGGACTGCTATTCTTAATGCAGATTCAATTTTTTTAAGCCTGGATTTACGAGTTTTTTCACTTGTTCGCGCAACTTGTTCTAAGAAGCTTCGACCAAAAGGATCTTCGGGAATGCCAACGACTGGAAAAGACTCTGGATGTCTCAGTAACTGTGGAACCAGATGTAAGTAAGAGATAGAGTTAAAAAAATCAGCAATTTCCCTAAAACTTGCATTTGCATTAATCTGTTCCAAATGAGTTTGAGTAAGACGCAAATCATCCTTTTTATCATATTTATCTGGCCTTTGCAGTATCAGTTCGCCATTTTTATAAACTTCTTCTTTGTTAACGCGAATATGCCTATGTCCTCTTGTTTCCTGTATTATTTCAAGTATATATTTCCATCTAGGCTCGCTATCAATTGATTCAGATAAATGAACTTCAATTTTGATTTCTGGTTGATTACGTGCTGCAAGACAGCGAATCTTTGAGACTCCACCGCGTTGGGATATAGCTTTTTGTAATCCTCCACCTTCCTGTTTAGCAATATCGTGAAGAAACCTAAAAACATCTAAGAAGTTTGATTTTCCTGACGCATTAGGGCCGACTACAAATATGCGTTGTCCCAAGTCAACACTAACTTCTCTAAAGTTACGCCAATTTCTAAGGCTTGCATGTGTAATTATAATTATCAATCACCCCTATCAAAGAAAATGATGGTAATAGTTGGAGGCCACACTTTCGATCAAGATAACTATATGGGTTTTCAAATATATGGCTTTATCACGTCTGAAGCAAGTTATATTACTTATAGGTTATTACCAATCACTTACTACGTGTATATAATTGACTATACTAACTTAATATGTGGTTTGCAAATACTAATTAATTTAAAAATGTTGTTAAATGTGACTAATAGTGACCGAATGCTTGACTGCCTTGCTTTTTGGGAGCGAGGAAGCTCAAGCACATATATTGCAGAAGTTCTACGTATGGAGTTGGATGAACACCTGGTGGGATTCATTAACTAAGATTTTCATTTCCGAGCTTGATTTTTGGATTAGTGTTAATAATGTGGTTGCCTATTGTCTCTTCTCTTTTTATGCAAAGTATCGGAAGCGGTTCTTAATATTCCCCATGGAGTCACAATACTACTCCCGGTTTTGTTCTATAATAATCAGGTTAATTCATTCAGGTCATAGGGGGTTTCCTGGTATACATAGTAGTTTAGCCAGTTCGAGAACAGGAGGTTAGCATGGCTTCTCCACTTTACCACCGGGAACAGGGTCGGATTATCATGGGGAAAATAGTTGTGCGGAACTGCAATATTTAAGCCTTGGGCTTTATCCCGGTCGTACTCGCTTTTTAGAGTTAGGGGGTCATATTCGGAGTGCCCGGTTACAAAAATTTGGCGACCATCCTGACGGATAACAATATAGACCCCGGCTTCTGCTGATTCCGATAGTATTTCCAGGTCTGGTACCTGTTCAATATCGGCCTTACGTATTTCAGTATGACGTGAATGGGGAGCGTAAAATTCATCATCAAAGCCACGTAATAGTCTAACGTTGGGTTTATTAACTGAATGAGCGAAAACCCCAAACATTTTCTGCTCCAGAATATATTTGTTGATACCGAAATGGTGATACAACCCGGCCTGTGCTCCCACACAAATATGAAAAGTGGAATATACATGATGCAGGCTCCAATCCATTATTGCTTTTAATTCCTCCCAGTAAGACCATTCTTCAAACTCCAGATGCTCAATCGGCGCCCCGGTTATTATCATACCATCAAAATTCTGCCCTTTTATAGCGCTAAAAGTGGTATAAAACCTGGATAGATGCTCCGAAGGGGTATTCCGGGCGATATGGCTTTGCGGATGCAGTAATACAATGTCAACCTGCAAGGGGGAGTTGCCCAGTAAACGCAGGAGTTGCGTTTCAGTAGCAATTTTTACTGGCATCAAATTTAGAATAACAATACGCAGTGGCCGCATATCCTGATGTAAGGCACGTTTTTCGTGCATAATAAAGATGTTTTCTCTATTAAGAATGTCGGCTGCGGGCAGATCATTTGGTATATTAATCGGCATTTAAATCACATCCTGGTTAGAAATTACTCTTATTTCTTGACTGGTATAATTTCCATTGTATAAACGCCATTACTTTCTTTACGGTGGTGACAATGTACCTAATTTTTCCTGATAGGCAGTGACTCGATGTACTTTAAATCAAAGCGCTTTTGCTTTGGCAAAGGCCTGATCGAGGTCGTAAATGAGATCATCAATATCTTCCAGCCCAATGGAAAGCCTGATCATATCGGCTGTAATCCCAACCGAGCGCAGTTCCTCTTCGGTCAACTGGGAATGAGTGGTGCTGGCGGGATGTATAACCAGTGATTTGGCATCAGCCACATTAGCCAGCAGCGAGAATATTTCCAGGCTATCGATGAACTTGCGACCAGTCTCTATGCCGCCCTTAATCCCAAAAGTGAATATTGACCCTGCCCCCCGGGGCAGATACTTTTTTGCCAGGTCATAATACTTATTACCCGGCAGTTCAGGGTAATTCACCCAGGAAACCTGAGGATGACTACAAAGGTAGTCCACAATTTTACGAGTATTAGCTACATGGCGTTGTACCCGCAAAGAAAGAGTCTCCAGGCCCTGTAAAAACAGGAACGCGTTAAATGGACTGAGGGCAGCCCCGGTATCTCTTAACAACTGGACCCGGGCCTTGCTTATGAAAGCCACTGGTCCCAAAGCTTCAAAGTATTTAATTCCGTGATAGCTCGGATCCGCTTCGGTTAAACCGGGGAATTTACCACTGGCGGTCCAATCGAAATTGCCCCCTTCAACTATTACTCCTCCAATCGAGGTACCGTGCCCACCGATAAACTTGGTAGCGGAGTGAACTACAATATCGGCTCCAAATTCTATAGGCCGGTTAAGATATGGTGTGGCAAAGGTATTATCAACAATCAAAGGGATACCGTTTTCGTGGGCTATGCGGGCAACCGCTTCGATATCAATAACATTGGTTTGGGGGTTACCTATAGTTTCTATATACAGAGCCCTGGTTTGCGAATTAATAGCCTGTCTAAAATTATCCGGATCATCAGGGTCTACAAAAATAGTCTTGATTCCTAATCTGGGTAATGTAACCGCAAAAAGATTATAAGTACCGCCATATAAAGTACTGGCCGAGACTATTTCGTCTCCAACCCCGGCAATGTTAAGAATGGAGTAGGTAATAGCTGCCGAGCCGGAGGCGGTTGCCAGAGCTGCTGAACCGCCTTCCAGAGCGGCCATTCTCTGTTCAAAAACATCATTGGTAGGGTTCATCATTCGGGTATAAATATTGCCGGGTTCTTTTAAAGAAAACAAATCAGCCGCATGTTGGGCGTTATTAAAAACATAGGATGTGGTCTGATAAATAGGTACCGCTCTGGAGCCGGTAGTCGGGTCAACCTGCTGACCTGCATGAACCTGTAAAGTATCAAAATTTAATGTCCTCTTAGTCATTTTTTATTTCCCCCTTCATAATATAAACATATACTAAACCCTCATAACCTGCACTTAGCCCAATTTTACCCAGGTTAATAGGAATGACCATTACACTCTTTAATCATGCTTACTTCGCATATAATCCTCAATAGCGGCATGCAGCGCATCGGCAGCCAGATTGGAGCAATGCATCTTAACCGGGGGAAGGCCATCCAGAGCCTGTGCCACTGCCCTATTGGTAATTTGTTCGGCTTCCTGCAGGGATTTGCCTTTTACCATTTGCGTTACCATACTGCTGGTAGCAATAGCGGCAGCACATCCAAAGGTTCTGAATTTAACATCTGCAATGATATTGTCTACTACCTTAATATCAATATGCATGATATCACCACAAACGACATTGCCAACTTCCCCGCTGCCGCTGGGCAGGTCTATCCTACCGACGTTACGGGGGTTCATAAAGTGGTCCATTACCTTATCGGAATACATTTATTATTCCCTCCTTTAATTATACAGGGGAGACATGTTGCGCAGGTTTTGGATAATTCCGGGAAGCACCTCTAAAACCATATCCACGTCTTCCTCCGTGTTATCTTTGCCCAGGGTTAAGCGCAGAGAGCCGTGGGCTATCTCATGAGGCAGGCCCAGAGCCAGCAAAACGTGAGAAGGATCGAGTGAGCCGGAAGTACAGGCTGACCCGCTGGAAGCCATAATTCCGTAGCTGTCGAGCATAAGCAGGATTGATTCTCCTTCCACAAACTCAAAACACACACTGACACTGCCAGGCAGACGATTGACCGGGTGCCCGGTTAAACGGGTATGGGGAATAGTGCTTAAAATACCTTCCTGCAGGCGTTGCCCCATTTCGCTCAAGCGGGCCTGTCTTTCTGGCATATTAATCTGGGCCAGCTGACAGGCTTTGCCAAAGCCGACTATTCCCGGGACATTCTCCGTCCCTGAACGCAGTCCTCGTTCCTGCCCTCCGCCGTGGAGAAAATTACCCACCCGGATTCCCTGGCTGACATACAAACAGCCCACTCCCTTGGGGCCATGCAACTTGTGACTGGAAGCCGATAACATATCCACATTCATTTCTTTTACATCTACCGGCAGTTTACCAACCGTCTGAACAGCATCGGTATGAAAAATTGCTCTGCCCGCATGGGCAATAGCCGCCAATTCCTTAATAGGTTGTATGGTGCCGACTTCATTATTAGCATGCATGATGCTGACCAGAGCAGTAGCCGGCTTCATCGCTTCCCTGAGTATATCCGGCTCTACCAGTCCATCAGGAGTGACTGGTAGTACTGTGAGTTCATATCCCCGTTTAGCCAGGTGAAGACAGGTATCCAGTACCGCATGGTGCTCTATGGCCGAAGTAATAAGGTGCTTGCCCTTATCCGGGTTATTGTCTAAATAGGAAATGATAGCCTGGTTATTCGCCTCTGTACCCCCGCTGGTAAAAATAATTTCCCGCCCGGATGCACCTAAAAGTTCTCCTACCTGGCTTCGTGCCTGATCTACCGCCTGGCGTGCCTGCCGCCCCAGAGCATGAACACTGGAAGCGTTACCAAACCTATCGTTATAGTAGGGTATCATGGCATTAAAAACCTCCGGATCCACCGGAGTAGTAGCGCTGTGATCCATGTAGATCTGTCTCACTTAAGCCACCTCCTAAAATATTTATGATTTACTGTTTTACAGTGTAGCGAAGAATATATTCTCCACAGTTTAGCGGGTTTGCATGCCAGCCAAGAATGCCTGCCCTTGCGGGGTAACTTCTTGGCATTGCCTGCCTATAGGCGGCAACCGCCCTGGCTTTTATCGGTGCAGCTGAATATCATAAATTGTTTCTGCTTTACCAAGCTTCTCTGATTCTTTAACCAGGTCTGCAAGTGAGTAAGAATCCAAAACTTCGGTTATGGCATCCCTTACCCGGGACCAGATTATACGGGTTACGCAATAATCGGCCCGTTGACATTCATCCGGATTGACTTCACTTACACATTCAACTGGTGCAATAGGGCCTTCCAACACCCGGACTACATCGCCGACGCTGATGTCTTTGGGGTTACGTCCCAGAATATAACCACCCTGGGAACCCCGTATACTTTTGATCAGACCGTTTTGTTTAAGGGGAATCATTATTTGTTCCAGGTATCGCTCTGATATGCCCTGCCTTTCAGCAATGGTACGGGTAGCGATGGGTTCGTTGCCTTCGTCCATTGCCATATCCAGCATAGCTCTGAGCCCGTATCTTCCTTTGGTGGATAATTTCATAAGTTATTCCTCCTAGTTGTATTTGCCTTAATGATTAACTTTTACTCTTAAGTTTCAGGTATTTTCTAAGACCCGTACGCAATCATTTTCTCCAGTGCCATAGCTGCTCTAACCCTGATGTTTTCTGGAACTGTGATTATGGTTTGCATCTGTTCAATAGAATAAAGGATTTTATCCAGGGTAATGCTCTTCATATTGGGACAGATCAAATCTTCTGAAGCTAAAAACAACTGTTTATTGGCATTTGCTTTATTAATAGCATGAATAACTCCACACTCGGTAGCAATAATAAACTTGTCTGCCGGCGAAGTAAGTACATAATTGATAATGCCTGCCGTGCTGCCACAATAATCGGCCATGGCAACAAGTTCGGGACCGCATTCAGGATGAACCGCAAACATAGCTCCCGGCTCTGCTTCCTGCTGTTTAACCAAATCCTCTTTCGTTACCCGAGCGTGGATGGGGCAGAAGGAAGCAAAATAATCAAGTTTGCGCCCTAACTTATGGGCTACATTAACGGCCAGGTTCTGGTCAGGTATAAAGTAAATATTGGTCTCCTGCGGAAACCGGTTTATTATTTTTTCGGCATTGGAGGAAGTGCAACATATATCACTAACGGCCTTTATCTCAGCCGGTGTGTTGACATAGCTAACAATAATGCTGTCGGGATGCTGTTCTTTATAGGCTAAAACGTCAGCTGCCGAAATGCTGTTAGCCATTGGGCAGGTCGCCAGCGGTTCGGGAGATAATACCATTTTATCAGGACAGAGGATGGCTGCTGATTCGGCCATAAAGTCAACCCCAGCGACTAGAATGATATTACCGGGTGATTGTTTAGCGGCTACCGCCATAGAATATGAATCACCCACAAAATCGGCAATATCCTGAATAGCTTCGCGCTGATAGTAGTGAGCAATTATATATATGGATTTTTCCTTTTTCAGATTCCGAATGGCCTGGATTAATTGCTGTTCGTCTTTTTTTATCATAGACACACCTGCTTTACATATAACTGCTTTGGTAACTCACAGTTTAACCCTTTCTCTATGGCTATATATGTTGAAACTATCACCCCGGGCAAAACCTATCATACTAATGTTCAATTCTTCGGCAAGTTCGATGGCCAACTCTGTGGGTGCTGATCGAGATAAGACCAGGGGTATATTACTGCGAGCGGCTTTGATTAAAATCTCGGAAGCTATCCGCCCACTTAAGAGCAGGCACTTGTCACTGCCCGTAATAGCATTTAATAGTGCTCTGCCCAGCACTTTATCCACCGCATTATGGCGCCCGATATCTTCATAGGCGAATAATAGACCGCTATGATCCGCCAGGGCTGCGCTATGCACTCCACCTGTCAGCCGGAAGTTATTGGCTTGTGCTTCCAGTAGTCCGATTAAATTCAGAAGTTGTGGCCCTGAAAAACGGGTATCGGACTCAACTGCCTGTAACTGACGGGCATCGTTAATGAAATATAGCCCGGCTCTCCCTTTACCGCAGCAACTGGCCATATGACGGCGCAGAAAATTATTGACCTGCGGTGTAGGGGTAGTAGTTTCAAACCATAACAGCCCCTCTTCCTGACTGCATTTCATTTTGACAATATCAGAAGGCTGCTTAATAATCCCTTCACTGAGCAAAAAACCGGCACCCAATTCCTGAAAAGCACCGGGAGAACAAATCATTGTTGCCAATTCCATATGGTTTAGGAATATGGTTAAGGGAACCTCCTGTACAATGGGGGCTTTTGTTGGTATGGATAAACCGTGTTTGTATACCTCAATCTCCCGGTTGCGATATATGGGAGTGTTCAACACTTATTATTTACTCCTTTCGTCTCCAAGTACAAAAACCTTATCGCCGGATTTTACCCGTCCGGATTCCAGCACTCGGGTGAAGATGCCTTCCAGAGGCATAACACATGTGCCTACCTGTTGTTTAATGGCACAACCTTTATTATGACATTCCTTGCCGATTTGAGTCACTTCCAGCAGTGCTTCCCCAATTCTTATATGGGTCCCCGTAGGGAGAGTAAAGACATCAATACCTTCTACGGTAATGTTTTCAGCAAAATCACCGTATCCTACAGTAGCTCCCAGTGCTTTCATTTTCTCAAAACTGGACAGTGATAGAAGACTTACCTGACGATGCCAACTACCGCTATGAGCATCTGTATCTATGCCATAACCAGCCTTAAGATAGGCTTCGCCAACATCATGTTTCTTTTCGCCCCGCTTCTCGGATATATTTACAGATAATACATAGCCGTTTGCCTGGTTCATTATTTCAACCTCCTGCTGGTTCTTTTACGTCACCTGACCGATAAAGCCGATTAATAATACAGTATTTCTATAGGGATTATAGAATACTTTGCTCAAAGTGGCAAGATTAAATTATGCTTTACTCTTAAAGTTGTTTTTCCCATCTATATAAATTATAATTTCTATGTAAATAGTAGGATATCGGAATTATGAATGGGATAGTGAACGGGATGAAATCTAAAATATTTGTAGCTATGAGTGGCGGGGTAGATAGCTCCCTGAGCGCCATGCTTCTAAAAGAACAGGGATATGAAGTTGTAGGGGTAACCATGCAGGTTTGGCCTCAAAGTGGATGCCAATCCCGAACTTGCTGTAGTCTGGAAGCGGTTGAAGATGCCCGCCGGGTAGCGGCAATGATAGATATACCTCACTATGTTCTCAACTATCGGGATTTGTTTGCTGAAAAAGTAATTGCTTATTTTTGCAATGATTATTTACAGGGTATAACCCCTAATCCCTGTGTTGCCTGCAATCGTCATATTAAATTTGAATACTTGCTAAAGCAGGTAATAAGTCTGGGAGCACGGAAACTAGCTACCGGCCATTATGCCAGAATAGTGCCCGACCCGGATATCGGTAAATTCAGCCTGTATACCGGTATAGATAATTCCAAAGATCAGAGCTATTTTCTTTGTTATATGAACCAGTTTCAATTGGCCCATACCCTTTTTCCTTTGGGTGCTTTGCGCAAGGAAAAGGTGCGAAAATTGGCCAGGAAACACGGGCTTCAGGTAGCTGACAAGCCTGATAGTCAGGAGCTATGTTTTGTTACCCACGGTTCATATGCTGATTTTCTCGAAGAGTACATGAACATAAAAGCAAGGGCCGGATGTATCCGCTTGCTCAATGGACAGGTAGTGGGACAACACCAGGGTATTCATCGTTTTACCATTGGCCAGCGCCATGGTTTGAACCTGGCATTGGGATATCCTGTTTATGTGATCCGTCTGGATCCGCAGCAAAATACGGTGTGGGTAGGTGAAGACAGTGACCTCTGGGCCGAAGAAATGCTCATAGACGATTTTCATTATATTTCGGGCGAAGAAATGCAAGAGACTCAAGAAGTAAAAATTAAAATACGTTCCGGGGCTCAAGCTGTAAATGGGATAGCCATAGCGATTAGCCCGGATCGGGTGAAAATAGAGTTCCAGCATAGGCAAAGGGCAATTACCCCAGGGCAGACTGCCGTATTATACCGGGGAGAAGAGGTACTGGGAGGGGGAAGAATAGCCGATTCTGCTGAGCTATAAATATTACGTTTGGAAAATACCAGGGAGTGGCGTGTAAATACTCATACAAGACAGCGAGCAGATGATAATCTATTTACCCGTTAAGTTTTAAGACAGGGGAGTGTTAAACAAGTGAATAATAATGAAAAAAGCACATTGCTGACAAACGAAACTTGTCTTTTGTGTATTCAGGAACGGCTAAACCGCAATCATGATACCCAGATGGTCATCAATTCTTTGCTCAGGCTATCAATGGAAGATATGTCACTGGATGAATTGCTTAGAGCAGCCCTTGATATGGTTCTAAATATTCCCTGGTTATCTCTTCAATCGCAGGGAGCTATTTTTTTGGTTGCCAAGGAATCGAATATACTCGAAATGGTAATTCAGAATAATTTACCCCATGCGTTAAAGAAGCAATGTGCGCGAGTTCCCTTTGGAAGATGTCTATGTGGAAGGGCGGCACTTTATAGGAAAATACAGTTTAGCAATAAGCTTGATGATCGTCACGAGATACGTTATGCAGGTGTAACTCCACATGGACATTATTGTGTTCCTATAATATTTGCCAACCAAATACTGGGGGTTATAAATCTATATGTAAAAGAGGGTCATGTACGAAAACAGGAAGAGGAAGAATTCCTGATGGCTGTATCTGATACCCTGGCCGGTATGATTATCCGTAAGCGTAACGAAGAAGCCTTAAAAGATAGCTATGCCAATATGCGGATGATTCTGGATGGAACTGTAAGCGCATTAGCGATTGCAGCCGAAAAGCGTGATCCATATACATCCGGGCATCAACAACAAGTATCTATGATTGCTGTTGCCATAGCAGGTGAAATGGGACTTACTCGGGAAAGGATTTATGGTATTAGAGTAGCTGCGATTCTACATGATTTAGGCAAAATATCAGTTCCTGCTGAAATACTTACCAAGCCAGGAAAACTTACTGATATTGAAATGCTATTAATGAGAGGCCATTGCCAGGCTGGTTATGATATCTTAAAAAACATACCCTTTGAAGAGCCGGTAGCGCAATTTGTTTTACAGCATCATGAACGGGTGGACGGTTCCGGCTATCCCCATGGACTGATAGGACAAGAGATCATGCTGGAAGCAAGAATACTTGGAGTAGCGGATGTGTTGGAAGCCATGTCCGCTCATCGGCCCTATCGCCCGGCTCTGGGTTGGGTAAAAGCATTAGAGGAAATAAGAAACCATAGCGGTGTTTTATATGATCCTGACGTTGTAGAAGCAGTCTTTAAAATTTTTGATCTTGAACAAGTTAAGCGTCTCGATTCTCAAAGATTAAACTCCAATAGAGGTTAATTGGCGCGTTTAAGCATTCAGCGGGTGTTATCAACCGGGTTTTTGGCTCTAAGCTTGTGATTTGAGCTGCCGAAAAACGTCTATTACGTGTTTAGTTCTGTTTTAGGATTCACACAGTTTAAGGAGGTATATTCTTCCGATAACCATTAGTTTTTTTTCTCCCAAGGCAGCTTGAAAATTTTCCAGAAAACTGGAATGATTAATGGTAGACACAGTACGATAAAAGTATAAGAATTTAAAACGGTGCAAGCTGCTAAAGATGGTTTTTGTTTGTTAAGTCGGATCGTTTATGTTTTACTTGTAAAGTGATAGGGAGTATTTTTTAAAAAATACACCGGGGCCAGACCTGATCTTTACTTAAAACGGGGCAAAGTACGTGTCCCACCTGTGGTAAAAATAATTAGAGAGCGGGAGGAGTTATGGAAGAGGGTAAACGTGTCATCGGCGGAATTGACTGCGGATCAGGACGGACTGGGCTGCGCTAAACTGGTAGTTTTCTGCAATTCGGTAGAGGACAATCCTTTTATGGCTGGTGCTTACCATGGATCAGGAGAACCTGAATGCACTATTAACATTGGTATTAGCGGTCCCGGGGTAGTGGCCAATGTGGTCAAAGCCAATCCTGGTATTAACCTTGGAGAGTTAGCCAATCTTATTAAGAATACCGCTTTTAAGATTACCCGTACCGGGGAACTGGTAGGCCGGGTAGCTTCTGCACGACTCGGGGTTCCCTTTGGTATTGTGGATTTGTCCCTGGCCCCCACTCCCGTCATCGGCGACAGTGTGGCCGATATCCTGGAGGCCATGGGCCTGGAGCGGGTCGGAGCCCCGGGTACTACTGCCGCCCTGGCTCTTTTGAATGATGCGATCAAAAAGGGAGGTGCCATGGCTTCCTCTTATGTAGGCGGTCTTACCGGCGCTTTTATCCCGGTAAGCGAGGATGCAGGGATGGCCCGGGCTGTTGCCGAGGGGGCCTTAACCCTGGAAAAATTGGAGGCCATGACCTGCGTTTGTTCGGTAGGACTGGATATGATAGCCATCCCCGGCGACACCTCGGCCGATACCATTTCTGCCATTATTGCCGACGAGGCGGCCATTGGCATGATCAACCGCAAGACCACCGCGGTACGCATTATCCCTGCACCGGGAAGAAAGGCAGGCGAGCTGGTACAGTTCGGCGGCCTGCTGGGCCAGGCTCCAATTTTGGCCGTAAACCGCTTCTCCCCTTCTGACTTTATAGCCCGAAGGGGACGCATTCCCGCCCCCATCCACTCCCTAAACAACTAGAGGGATGGTTCATTTTGTCGCTGTTCATTATTTGGTAAATTTACATTTAGTACGCTATAACCAACTCAATCCCATCTCTGTTACAGGATCTATACCTCGCAATTACCCCGGGGCAGACCGCGGTATTATACCGGGGAGAAGAGGTACTGGGAGGGGGAAGAATAGCCGATTAAAGCGGAGCTATAAATATTATCAAAGTTTGCATGGGTATAATAATCAATCCAATTCTAGAGCTAACCCGAAGTCACTGATTAAATCCTCACATTCCTCCAAGCCCACCGATATACGTAGCAAATTATCGGTTATACCCAGTCGTAAACGTTCCTGCTCCGGCATTGCTGCGTGTGACATCGTTGCCGGGTAGGATACAATAGTCTCTACACCTCCCAGACTGACGGCCACAGCGGCCAGGCGAATATTTTTCATAAACCTGAGTGCGTTATCACGCTGGCGCAACTTGAACGATAATACCGCCCCTGCTCCATCGGCCTGGGCAAAATGAACTTCTCGTCCGGGATGTTCCTTCAAACCAGGATAGTAGACCTGTTGTACGGGTTTTTGTCGAGCCAGCCATTCGGCCAAACGCAGAGCATTTTGTCCCTGGAAATCCATCCTAAGTTTCAAGGTTTTTAAACCGCGTAGTAAGAGCCAGCAGTCCTGTGGACCAAGAATGGCACCAAAACCATTTTGCACCGCATAAATTCTGTTTCCCAGTTCTTCGTTATTGACTGCTACCAGGCCGCCTACCACGTCACTGTGGCCGCCGATAAATTTGGTGGCACTGTGAATAACAATATCAGCTCCCAGTTCCAGCGGTCTCTGCAGGTAAGGCGTCATAAAAGTATTGTCAACAATTACCAGTAAACGGTGCTCGCGGGCGATAGCAATAGCAGCCTGTAAATCAGTTATTTTCAGTAAAGGGTTGGAGGGTGTTTCCAGGAATAGAGCCCGGGTATTTTTTCTGATAGCTCTGTTTATGCCTGGTAAATCAGCAGCATCAACAAAACTACTTTCCAGATGAAAAGCTTTGAACAGGGTGTTGACAATACGATAAGTTCCGCCGTATACATCCTCGCAGATAACGATGTGATCTCCCGCTGTAAAAGTAGCCAGAACCGATGAAGTGGCTGCCATTCCTGAGGCAAAAGCAAAACCCCGCTTTCCACCCTCCAATACGGCAATAGTGTTTTCCAGGGCCTGGCGAGTGGGATTGGCAGAACGTGAGTATTCAAAATCCTGGCGAAGCTCCACATCGGGCTGGTGATAAGTAGAAGCCTGATATATGGGGATGCTCAATGCTCCAGTATGTTTATCTATCTCATTTCCGTTATGAATCAATTTGGTTCCAAACTGCATTTTTCTACCTCCTTTAAGGAAATAGCCTGGCTGTTCAAGCAACCAGGCGGGTTTTTAGTGTTATCAACCGGGCATCGACCGGGCTTTGACTCTCCGTTCGTTGTGATTTGAGTTGACTTACTTGTTAAAGGCCTGTTCCAGGTCAGCGATAATGTCTTCTACTTCCTCAATCCCTACCGACAGCCGCAGCAGTCTCTCGTTTACCCCCAGCCTATCCCTAATTTCTTTAGGTACAGCAGCATGAGTCTGGGTCATTGGATAGGTTATCAGGCTCTCTACCCCTCCCAGGCTCTCAGCAAAGGCAATTAGTTGCACAGATTTTAATATCCTTTCCACCAGCGTAGCATCCTTAACTGAAAAGGATATCATCGCTCCAAACCCTGAGGATTGTTTCTGAATTAAGTTGTGGCCGGGATGATCAGGCAGTCCCGCATAGTAGACCTTTTCCACCTGTTGATGTCTCTGCAGCCATTCCGCAATCAGCCGGGCGTTGTGCTGTTGTCTTTCCAGCCTGACCGAAAGTGTTTTCAGGCCCCGCATAATCAACCAGCTATCCAGGGGTGCCAGCGTAGCGCCGATAGACATTTGCAGGAATTTAATTCTTTCGCCAGTTTTCTCATCATTCACCACCACAAATCCGGCCAGTGTGTCATTGTGCCCGCCCAGGAACTTGGTACCGCTGTGAACAACAATATCAGCTCCCAACTCCAAGGGTCGCTGGTAATAAGGAGTAAGGAAAGTATTGTCAATAATTGTTTTAATCCGGTGATTGCGGGCAGCGGCAATAATGGCATGAAGATCACTTATCTTCATCATAGGGTTGGAAGGTGTTTCGATAAAAAAGGCACGTGTGTTAGTTTGAATACTGGTCAATACATTATTAAGAACACTGCTGTCAACAAAGGAAAAACTCAAACCGTGCCTCCGCGATACTTCCTGGAACAGGCGATAGGTGCCACCATAGAGATCATCGGAAACCACCAGGTGATCACCGGGGGCAAATAATTCCAGTACCGTTGCAATAGCAGCCATACCGCTGGAAAAAGCGTAAGCCGATGTACCGCTTTCCAGGTTAGCCAGAGTTTTTTCCACCACCTCCCGGGTAGGATTTTCAGAACGGGAATAGTCATAGCCACTGCTTTCGCCTGGCCCCGGGTGTCGGAAAGTGGCAGTCTGGTATATGGGAAAACTAATTGCTCCGGTATAAGAATCATAATTCCTGTTACCATGTACTACCCTGGTCTCAATACTGTACGCCATTGTTAAACCTCCTGTTTGATGTTCTGCACCTGAATAATATGCTAAAGGACCTGGATACCGGGGAAACATTCCCGATATGATTTGCAGCGATTAAAAATAAGCGGGATACCACGAGCTTTAGCCTGCTTTTTGACGTTCTGCATAAGTGGGTGGTTTATGTAATCCCAGTAAAGAATTACCATATCTATATCTGCAGGGATAGCTTTAGACTTAAATGAATTATTCCTGCCTCTCCAATGTATGATTTGTACTCCTTCTTTGGCTAATTTTACAGGGATAGTACCCAGGTGATCGGCTCCAACTACGAGAGCAGTACGAGCATGATTCAGGTGTATATTTTTTTGCCATTCGACCTGCTTCCTTTCCTGATTATTGAAATCAGAGACTTCTATTGAATGCCTAGCAATATTCCGCACATCTTTTGATTGTTAATGGGGTTGCTTATCCTGCTAAAAATAATGAAAATCTATAAACAATAAATAACCAAGTAATACTATCAATTTACTATAATATTTATATAAGAATACTAATACCGCTATTCAGCTTTGTCAAGAGTATTTTTTATGTGCGGATAGCCCCGTAATCACGTTGTCAGTTACGAACCGAATCTTTCCTGGCAGTCCGGCATTTTTGCCAGTGGGGTGCCTGGAATGCCAGACTGGGTTTGGCTGCCCAGATAGCCCGTGAAGAGATGCCCATTCGTATGGAGAGGATACAGTAATTGTGATTCGTAGAAGCTATTTGCTCAATAAACTATAGCATTCGAAAACTAAAAAAAGCTTTGACAAATAAATAAAGCGAGTATAAAATCAAACCAACAAAACATATAGAAATACTAGGGAATGGTTGACGAAATTAAATGCTGGAGGCGATAACATGTCCAAGATTGCTAAGAATTTAACGGATTTAATCGGGAACACCCCTCTGCTCGAATTGAGCAATTATGAACAAGCCAATGGGCTGGAAGCAACAGTGATTGCTAAATTGGAGTATTTTAACCCGGCCGGAAGTGTCAAGGATAGGATTGGTCTGGCAATGGTAGTAGATGGGGAAGAAAAGGGGTTGATCAAGCAGGGTACCGTGATCATTGAACCCACCAGTGGCAATACTGGTATTGGCCTGGCCTTCGTGGCCGCTGCTAAAGGGTATCGATTGATACTGACTATGCCGGACACCATGAGTATTGAAAGAAGAAGCCTGCTCAAAGCGTTGGGAGCTGAACTGGTTTTGACTCCAGGTGCTGAAGGAATGAAGG
>JAQUGU010000177.1 GCA_028683995.1 Syntrophomonadaceae bacterium
ATCTTATCCTTGTTAAGTCCAGCGCCATCATCCCTAACAATAATATAGACATCCCCACCCTCATTTTTAGCTTCCAGGTAAACCCGGGCTACCGCTGGTTTACCCAGGCGCGCACGCTCTTCTGGGTTTTCTATTCCGTGATCAATAGCATTCCTTATCAGGTGCATGAGGGGGTCGGAAAGGTGTTCAATAATATTCTTGTCCACTTCGGTTTCTTCACCGGTAATTTTCAGTTCTACATGCTTATTTTGTTTCTTGCTCATATCCCGCACAATCCGGTTCATCTTATGGAAAGTCATACTTAATGGCACCATCCGGATGGACATTACAATGTCTTGTAATTCGTTAATTATTTTTCGATGCTGGCGGGTAGCCTTGTGAAAATTATCCAGGTTAGCAACAGCTGCTAAATCTGGGTTTAATGTAATCATAGTTTCACTTATTACCAACTCTCCCACCATGTCCATGAGTTTATCCAGCTTATCGACATTAACATTGATGATACTCTGGCGACCGGTTGTTGAATGCAGAGCCATATCCTTTTTCATATCATCACTGGCAGGAGAATAATCATCCTCCAAAACTATCTGTTTACGGGCTTTTAATTGTTCTATTTCCCAGTCCTCATCTTCCAGCATCATTAGATCCAGGGAATCTATAAAGGCCTCCTGGGAAAAAAACTGGTTTACGGCGTCTGCTTCCAGATGAGTGGTTAGAATAAGGGTAAAACCGTTTTCCTTAATAAATTCGGCACTATCATTATTTTCAATAATATCTGCCGGGGTATAATCAATCTGCTCAGCCTGGTCTTTTAGTTTATGGACAATATTAAATGCTCTGATGTTTTCCATTTCACATCCGGGGGAGAAAAAAATTACGGCTTTATAGCGATATTTCTGACCTGGTGATGGGGTTTTGGCAGTAGGTATGTAGAATTTATTATCATGATCGGCAGGGCGTGGTGCATCTTCATTTATGGTAGGTGAGTCTTGTTTTATTAAGTTCAGGTACTCGGCAATGGTCTCCATCAGCAGGGTCGCATCTCCGTCCGGTTCCTGGTCTTGCTGCAGTTTCTCAATTTCGTTTTTGATAAAATCGATACCGCTTAGAACTATATCACATATAGTAGCGTGTTCCAGGTTATTGGGCTTAGATTCACGTATATAAAAGAACAGGTCTTCTATAGCATGGGCTAAGGAGGAAATACCATCATACATCATCATGGCCGCCGATCCTTTAATGGTGTGCATTATCCTAAAGATTTCATTGATAACTGCACTTTCCAGGCAGTTAGCCTTCTCGTTGGCCAGGATAGTCTGCTCTAATTGCTCCAAAAGTTGCAGGTTTTCAAATATGAACATTTCCAGCATAGGTTCCCGGTTCAAGCTTTTATCCAATACTCATGACCTCCTCCCGCTGAGTTTATGTCTTAACACCAGCCCTTTCAGGGTGGGAAATCCTGTTATCTGGTATGCAAGATTTCTTCCTTCTCAAAAAATGGACCCGTTTTGGCCGGTAAACAGTCATCATTTCCCTGGGCTGTTGATACCACTCTGTTCCCCTTTTGTGGTGGAGAATATGCTTCTAATAAACTGGACACCGTTGCCAACACATGTTCCGTCAACGGAAATCCATAATTATGAGCTCTCCAGCGGAGGGTTATAAAATGCATGCTGCCAAAAATCATATCCGCCAAACTTTCACTACTAATATTGGTATTAATTTCCCCTGCATTTTGTCCCTCAATTACCAGTTTTTTAATAAACTGAAATCGGTTATCCACAACAGCCACCATTTTCTGCCGGGCTTCAGGCTCTAATAGGAATGCCTCCTGAGCAAAAGCCACTGCCGAGATAGCAGGGTAATTTTCATAATATTGGGAATAGGACTGGATGAGAAATCTAATCCCCTCCCGGGCAGTCATGTTTTGGCTTTTAATCGTTCTCGATAGCAAAGTATCATAGAAGGAGAAGAAATCAATCGTTGCTAATAATATTTCCGTTTTGTTGGAAAAATGACGGTAGATAGCAGCTTCACTTATGCCCTGACGACTTGCAATCTCGCGGATAGTCAATCCTTGAACCCCTAATTGATCAATAATTTCAATAGAAGTAAGAATTATCCCGTCTTTCCGCTTTAAAAAATTGTTATGCATAATACCTCCTGGTTAGTTAACACTTACTTACCTATAATGGAAACATGTGTTATTCAGCATGTCAACGCCTAATTTGTCAAAAAATTTAGACATAATTAGATGGTTTTTTGCAGTTAATTATCATTAATCGTCCGTGATAAAAATAACCTTATCTAAGAAAAAACTACGTAGATAATCGAAATGAAAAAGGGATAGGCTTCGGCGGTCTTTACCAGCAGAGCTGATGCTAGCAACGGTTTCAGTCACCCAAAAGTAGTAACCATAGAAAAGAGGAGCTATACTAAGCTCCTCTTAATTTATTTAATTTATTAGGCGGTGAACCTGGGCCACGATAGACTAATCTTAATTTTCCTGTTTGATTCATGTTGTTTTACCTGTCAAGTGATCGGTTTGCTTTCTTTTTTCAAGCAAACAGAGTGGAAATACCGCTCCTCAAACACTCTATAGGGTTTATTGCCAATAAAGTGGTTGCATATTTTACAACGCGTTTTGGCAATCCGTTTTTGCTTTTCGGTCTGAAGTTGCTTCTCGAAAGTATTCATCATAGTCATGAACATCTCCCCTTTCTATGGCACCCGGAGGGTGACGTTATCCAGACCATAACATTCTTCTCAATAAAACCCCGCCGAACCTGTACGTCATATCGTAGCCCTGATCCCAACCCGCCAATTCGTTCCTATGTAGAATCCTACCACAAACGTAACTGGAGGCTTCTAACTTAATATCGAGACCCCCAGTTAAGGATCTCACATTCCGTAGCACCTCGTATTCCAGTGGTAGCTAACCACCCAGGAGGTAGGAGGCCCCTGTCTTGTATACATTATACCAGATAGAATAAAAATACTCTATATACCGACATGTTTGGTAAAAAAAGGCTATCAGCCTGACTCTGCAAATAGTTTTTAGGGCTTCATAACTACTACTGCCGGTGCCGGATAATTTTGCAATTTATAGATGTATTGATTATCTACAGTTAAAGAATCCAAAGAGACATACTGTTTACCGGCGATAGTTGTTTTTTCCGCTTCCTGCCCTATAGTATTATGGTATTCAATAAAGGGTCTATTATTTATAAAACGCAGGCGAATGTTATTTTCTATAAGCTGTCCGTTGACATACAGGGCATAGTTGGGCTGGCTGCTATAGTGTTCTATTATAGTTTGGGCCAATTTCCCGATTCCCGTGTCTGCTTTACCATAATTAATGTCTTTACTGCTTTTAAACACTATAGTTAAGGCAATAGGTTCTCTGTTGGGGAAATAAACTAATGCCATATCCCCGGATAAATTGGATAAGGTACCTGTTTTATTGGCTATTACTATATCACCGGCGGTGTACCTGGCTATACGGTGTTTATCGCAGGTTTGTTTTAAAAACTTTATTCCCTGGCTGGATAGACTTTCATTAACCACCAGCCGGTTTTCTAACAAAACCAGCATTTTGTTTAAATCTGACACAGTAGTGTAATTGGCCGGCAGGGGAGAATTCATTTCGTAGTATTTGCGATAAATCATGGTATCATTGATGTCAAATCGTTTACTTAAGGAATTTATCTTCTCTTTTCCCACGGTATCCAAAATAACATTGGCCGCGACATTATCACTTATGCTAATCATAAGGGATAGTAGTTTTTGATAGGAATATTTGCCTCCATTATTTTGATATTGCAACGTTCCGGTACCACCTACCCAGGTTCCCCGGGCATATTTATCGCTTTGTTTCAGGGTATAGGTATTCTGCAGCTGCAGGTTGCCCGCCTGAGCTTCTTCCAGAAAACTGAGCATATAAAGTACTTTGGTTAAACTGGCTGGATAAAATCTCTCGTCGCCACGGTAGGCAATGGTTGTACCGGTACTAAAATCATATGTACTTACCCGTACAATATTATTAGTACTCTTAGCCTGCT
>JAQUGU010000178.1 GCA_028683995.1 Syntrophomonadaceae bacterium
GAAAACTGCCATAATGTTAGCAGAGAGAGTATCCTCACCCCTCACCTTTTACTCCTCACTCTTAATAAAGTCATAAATTCAGTGTTATTTACAAGAAAAATTTGCTCAATACTTATTTCCTTATCAATGTGTAATGGCACCATGTTCTGTTACCAGACTTATAAACATAAATTAGTAGCAATTACTTATAGAAGTGGGACGATAAATTATTTGAAAAGATTTAAAAAATCTAAAATCATATTGTTAGTGATACTCAGCCTTACTTTGTTGGGAGCTGAAATAAATAATGCATTTCCGCACTCCATAAAAAGCCGGATCAGCCGTGGCGAAACGGTTAATATCCTATTGATGGGCGTTGATGCCAGACCAGGAGAAGAGCAAAATACTCGTAGTGACACCATGGTAGTGGCCAGTATAAATTATAAACTGGACAAAATTGTGCTGCTCTCCATTCCCCGGGATAGCAGGATAGAGGGAAGGGATCGAACCGGGAAAATAAATATGATTAATCAGTTAAAGGGACCGGAAGAAAGCTGTAAAGAAGTATCCCGCCTGCTGGAAAAAGATGTGGAATACTATGTTATTACTAACTTCGAGGGGTTTGAAAAAATGATTGACACCCTGGGCGGGGTGGATATGAATGTAGATATTAATATTAGGAGTTATGCTAACGGAGTTTTTTTAGAAAAGGGCAATTGTCATCTTAATGGTAAAGAGGCTCTGACCTATGCTCGTTTCCGCGAAACCCAGCAGGGAGATATCGGAAGAACGGCCAGGCAGCAAAACTTACTGAAGGCACTAGCCCAGCAACTTGGCCGCAAGGAGAACGTTGCCCGCTTACCGCGACTGCTGGCACAACTGCAGGAAAATGTACAAAGCAATATGTCCTTAAGCGATATAGTCTATCTGGCCAACCTTATACCTGGAATTAAGGAAGACGACATTATTAACCAGACCTTGCCCGGTTATCACTATGTTGACCCTTACAGTGGAGCCAGCTACTGGGAGGTTGACCGGGAGATAGCACGCAGTATTATTGATTCCCTGTTTAAAGGTGAACGATTTGAAGTTTATCTGCAGGCGCCCCCCTGGGCCAGAGACTACTAAAGGGACAGGGTGACAGGGGGACGGGGTTGTTGACACACTTTGAAAAAGTGTGTCAACAACCCCGTCCCCCTGTCACCTCGACCGGCTAGAAAACACCCAAAATCCGTTGTTCCATCACCTTGCCTTATATTACCTTTGACGACATTTCGCTGTAACCGATAGAATTTTATGTATACCTTAGCAATATAAAGGAAGGAGTGGAATTGGGAGGTACAAAAATTGGTGAACTAATGCAGTAAGGAAAATTTTCTGTGAGGACTAACATTATGAGTAAGAGATTTAGCTTAAGTATAGTAATTGGCGTACTGATACTGTTAATATCAGTTTTTAGCATCAAGTCAGTTTATTTAACCGCCAGGCCCACCGTAGATACAGCACAGGTACATATAAAAGAGGACAGGGCGACCTTGGAAGGTATTATACATAAAACCGGGGGTAAAGAAATAACCCGGTATGGCTTCAGGTGGGGGACAAGTCAGGGCCTGGATCAAGAGGAGAACTTGTCCGGCACTATTAACCTCAATCAAGATTTTTCCATCACCATTAAGGGATTAAAAGAAGGGGTAACATACTACTACCGAGCTTTTGCGGTCAATGCTAAAGGTACTGCTTATGGCGATATTAAGAGTTTTACCGTGAAATATAACCCCCCGCCGGTAGTTTCCATAACCAGTCCAGGGGATAGCATGACCATTACCCGGGGCGAAGTTGTTAAGATAGCTGCGTCGGCTACAGATGATAATAAGGTAAAGGCGATGGAGCTATACATAAATAACATTGCCAAAAAGAAAACTGATAGTGGCTCGTTAAATTATAGTTGGAATACCGGTGGGATGGAACCTGGAAAGTATGTAATAAAGGCAACTGCCGGAGATGGAGTAAAAACGGATGAAAAAATTATTAATATAACCATTAAAGATGATTTAAAAAAGGTCGCCCAGGTGGCGGTTAGTAGCCCCGCTACTAATAAGATTTCTACTCCAACCAAAACGGTACCGACACCATCCCGAGGGGTTAATTATACTAACAAGAGCAAGTATCCCAGGTTAAGTAAAATTAACGGTTCATTTGGACAATTTTATTACCGGGATACAGGTGGTGGGACAATCGAAATAGACCCCCGGTGGATTGCTGAAAACATTGTAACCATTAAACTACCGGGCATAAACCGATATGTACAGGTACATAAGAATGCGAAAGATAATTTTATTCAAGCCTTTACATATATCAAAAACGGTACCACCGTTATAAACGGCAGGCGGGTACCTCTATTAAGTTTGGTAGAGACTATCGACGGAACCTTCGTAAGCCGGCATGTAAATTGGAATCCCAGTAAGGGTTTGAGCAATCATTCCTGGGGAACCGCCATAGATATTAATGCGGACAATCATTTTAGGTATGTTAACCCCAATTGGGAACCTGATGACCCCAATTACATTTTGTGGGTAAAGGCCTTTAGACCGGCGGGATTTAGCTGGGGTAATTCTTATAGTGATTCCATGCATTATGAGCTGTTAAAATAAATATTTTATACTATAAAGGTCAGGTGACGCGACTGTTATTCTTAATAAGCTTATGGCAGCGGTGTTCCCAATTATCTCCAGGTAACTACTTGCCCGAGTCTTAATTCTAAAGTATATTTAATCTAGTGTAATGTAATACATCAGGAGGATTCGTATATGCCCCCGAAAATAAATGGTTGTTATATTCCCCCTGATCGGGTTCGGCATTTTGCTAAACGCGCTCTTCCAGAAGAAGTATACGAAGTGCTGGAAAATGAAGACGATCCAGCTTTATGGATTCGTACTAAAGCGCTGGGTAATTCACCTGCTTATCTTGTTTACGGGCGAACATTGGCTGGTAGGCTTCTTATAATTCCAGGTATTGTCTTACTGGAACCTCCACTAAAAAACCTGTTTATGCCGGTTACGGTCAGGGAAATGACTCGGACAGAGCGACAATATTACTTGCGCCAAAATAGATAGGAGTGAATTATTGATGAGCCAGAAAGAACCGCCTTCCTTTAAAAATATAGAAGAAATGGCTGAATTTTGGGATGAACACGATACTACTGAATACAATTTAGGTGAACCGGAGGCCGTGATTTATCAACCCCGGAGTGTAGTGATGACTGTAAAATTCGATCCGGGTGATATGCTTACTATTTCTCGTCAGGCCCGGCGCTTAGGCTTGGATAAATCCAGTTTTATCCGCATGGCAGTAAAGCAGTATCTCCAGAATCTATAAATTACAGCAAAATAAATATTTCTTGCCGCGCAGCAGCTATCACCTGCGTAAAGATGAAGAGACTAACTGAGCTACTATAGAGCCATTGGGAATGCTGGGCAATTGTGGAACAACACCAGGGAAGAATTTATGCCCAGAGCAATCCCAGTAAGTTCGGGGACATCCCTGGACTTTCCCCCCTGGCCCTTTCTATATGAGCTACAGTCAGTCAGTTTCCTCCCATTGCTCCTTAGAAACATTTGCTTGCTTTAGTATTTTCTTTAGAAGGCTTCCATCTATATCTCCCATATGGGGATTAGGAATCCTTAATTTAAGCTGATCTTTTTTCATAAACGAATGTCTACCTCCAGAGAAAGGACCCTCGAATCCAAGTCTGCGAAGCCTTCGTATTAATTCCTGCCTGTTAACCGGCTTCATGCTTCAGCCACAACATTATTTAAATCAATACCTTTAACCGGGGGTAAAGAATCATGGTCGCGAAGTTTCATAATAAGCCATTCCTCTAATACTTCTTGAAGTACTTCCCGGCACTGTTCCAGGTTAACCTCATTAGCCCACACGCCAGGACAACAAGGTATCTCCCCATATATAGTGCCATTGTCAAGTTTACTAAATTTAGACTCATTCATAGCAGCTGACACATATTCTGAAAGGATGGGCACTTATC
>JAQUGU010000179.1 GCA_028683995.1 Syntrophomonadaceae bacterium
TTAATGAGCAATATTTTTCGGCAATATGATATAAGGGGAATTGTCGGTGAAGAACTGAGTGAGCAGATGGCATATGATATAGCCCGCGCATTTGCCGCCTATGCCATCAGGAAAGAGCAGAATACAATATTGCTGGGCCACGATAATCGGGAATCATCTCCTGGTATAAGTAAAATTATGACCGAAGCGCTGGTAAGCTCGGGCTGTAATGTAATTGATCTGGATATGGTAATAACCCCGATCTTTTACTATGCTGCCCGTCATCTTAATATTCAGGCGGGAATTATGATTACCGCCAGCCATAATCCACCCGAATATAATGGGTGCAAACTTTTGCTTGGTGATTCTACTATATATGGAGAACAGATTCAGGATATTAAGCATATTATTGACCGGCAAAACTATTTTACCGGACCTCGGGGATCAGTAAAAACGCTTGATATAAGTGATGCTTATGCCCGCATGATTAGTGAAAAGGTATCCCTTAAGCGTAGGTTAAAAATTGTAGTAGACTGCGGCAATGGAACTGCCTCTCTTTTTGCCCCCCGCATTTTTCGCGAACTAGGTTGCGAAGTAATTGAATTATATTGCGAATCTGATCCCAGTTTCCCGAATCATCATCCTGACCCTATTAATCCTGAAAATATGCAGGATTTGGTCCAGCAAGTTAAACAGTACAAAGCCGATCTGGGTATAGGTATTGATGGTGATGGTGACCGCTTAGGGGTAGTAGATGCAGAAGGAAATTTAATCTGGGGCGATATGTTGATGATACTTTTTTGGCGTGATATTATGCCGCGTTATCCCGGCTCGAAAGCTATTGTAGAAGTAAAATGCTCCCAGGCTCTTATTGATGAAATAAAACGTCTGGGAGGAGAAGCAATACTGTATAAAACTGGTCATTCCCTGATTAAGGCCAAAATGAAGGAGATTGGCGCTATATTTACGGGAGAAATGTCAGGCCATATGTTTTTTGCCGATGAATATTATGGTTTTGATGATGCCATCTATGCCGGTGCCCGCCTTTTGTCACTGTTATCTAGAAGTGATAAGAGTTTAAAGGAAATGCTTTCTGATATTCCTCGTTATTACTCTACCCCGGAAATTCGCGTACCCAGTAGTGATACGGCCAAGTTCGATGTAGTCGAGCAGGTTATACAACACTTTGGCGCTATATACCCCATATTAGATGTGGACGGTGCTCGAATTATTTTTCCTGGTGGCTGGGGACTGGTTCGTGCTTCTAATACCGGACCTGAGCTAATTGTCAGATGTGAAGGTAGTTCTCCTCATGCGCTTGAAAAAATTAAAAATGAATTGTTTTCCTATTTAAAAGAGGCGGGTTTACCAATAGCTAGTAGTTAAACTCGAAAAATGGAACCGCCACAACTTATCACCAGTAACCCGGGGTATAAGCAGGAAATTTATCTGGGACAATAATTTTTAAAGAGTGTAATAGCGTACAGAGGAGTGAAATTTAAAAATGAGTATATTAAACCTTGGTACCTACCCGCCCAAACAGTGCGGTATAGCTACTTTTTCCATGGATTTGCGGCGTAGTCTGTTAAAAAATAATTGTGACGTCAAAGTTATGACCGTTTCTGATGAAAATTATCAATACACTTACCCCAATGAAGTGCTTTTTGACATTAAGCAGAATAATAAACAGAATTATATAAAAGCCGCAAAATTTATTAACACTTCCGCCACGGTACAATTGCTAATTATCCAGCATGAGTACGGTATCTATGGAGGGGAGGACGGGGACTATATCCTGGAGTTAGCCCGCCATTTGCATAAGCCATATGTAGTTGTTACTCATACCGTCCTGCCCCAGCCATCCAAACACCAGAAACAAGTCTTAAACCAATTATGCCAGAATGCCGCTGCCGTAGTATGTATGACCCACAAATCGGCAGATTTGCTTGCTAATCTTTATGAAGCTCCTGCTGAATTGATTCATGTTATTCCCCACGGGGTACCTGAGTTTAAAAAACAAAGCAGTATTTTATTAAAGAAATGGTACGGGCTAGAAGGGCGTGAAATAATCAGTACTTTTGGTTTAATTGGACCCGGTAAAGGATTGGAATTAGGTATCGAAGCAGTTGCGCCGCTGGTAAATGATTGGCCTCAGCTATGTTATTTAATCCTGGGGCAAACTCATCCCATGCTCAAAAAGTATGAAGGTGAAAAATATCGTAACATGCTGGAGGATAAGGTACGCAATCTGGGGCTGGAGAATAACGTATGCTTTGTTAACAAGTACCTTAGTGATGAAGAAATAGGAGAATACCTGTATATGACCGATATCTACCTGAGTCCCTATCCTAACCAGGATCAGGCAGTTAGTGGTACCATGGCTTTCGCTGTAGGCTGTGGTAGAGCTATAGTTTCAACTTCCTACGCCTATGCCACTGAGGTTCTGGCTGGTAAACGGGGGCTTTTGGCCCAGCGAACAGAACCCGGGGAATTATCACATCTGATCCGAAGCATTCTCCTGGATCAGGCTTTAAAAACCAGGTTGCAAAACCGGTCCCTAGAGCTGGGCAAATCTTGGGCCTGGATTAATATCGGCAAACAATACCGGAGTTTGTTTAAACAGGTATTAGATAATAATTATATTAGTGAGGAGCATAATCTAAGTTATGGTGGACTATAGACACTTAAATGCTATGACTGACGAGAACGGTATATTGCAATTTTCTCACCTGCAAACACCTGATCCGGGTAGCGGCTATACACTGGATGATAATGCCCGCGCCCTGATAGTAGCCTTTTCCAGAGAAGATGGCGATCAACTGGCCAGATGTTATGCTACTTACCTTTATCGCTCCCAGCATTCGGATTCCTGGGCTAATTTTGAGCTTAACGGTCAGTTTAGTTCCAGTTTTGATTCTGAGGATAGTGTGGGTCGGGCAATACTGGCCTGCAGCCTGGGAACTAGCAGTCAATGGCCTGAAATTAGAAGAATCTGTATCGATATGATGGCTCGTAATTTGCCCCGGACTTTTGATTTTTCTTCCCCCCGGGCCATAGCCTATACTCTTCTGGGGCTCTGTAAAGGGGAAATACCAGTATTTTCAGAAAAACTACTGCAGATGGTATCGCTATTAAGCAACCGGTTGATTAATCTCTACCAGTTAAAGCAGGATAAGGCTTGGTTCTGGTTTGAAAACTATCTCACTTATTGTAATGGCATTCTACCCCAGGCCTTATTTGCTGCATATTCCCTTAATGGGGATAAAAAAGCCCTTAAAGTAGGGCATGATTCCCTCAATTTTCTGAATAGTATTCTGTTTCGGGACGGTTACCTCAATATCGTAGGAAATCAGGGATGGTATAGTAAAGGTGGACGTATTCCTTTATTTGACCAGCAACCGGTAGATGCCGCTTCCATTTATTTTGCCTGTATGGAAGCTTATGTAGGCATTGGTAATCGGGATTATCTGGACCTGGCCAAACTAGCTCATGCCTGGTACCGGGGGGCAAATGTTCACTCTCTGTCTTTGTATAATGCAGAAACCGGGGGATGTTTTGATGCTTTGACTGAAGATGGGGTTAATCTTAACCAGGGAGCCGAATCTACTTTATCCCTAATTCTATGTGACTTGCATGCCGAGAAAAATATGCAGGTACAGACGGAGAGTGAGTACAGTTCTTAAAATAGTAAGGGATAGGGGTAAGGCGAAAAGAATGCCGGGCGAACACATGGGTTCGCCCCTACAAGCTTACGAGGAATGACGGGTTAAAATTGATAGGGGCAGGTCCGAGTATCTGCCTGTCTGGGGTATTAATTTTGCCGGTTAAGGAGCCACTGACTCAGTTGTTGGAATATAGTTAAATTTAACCGTAAAGGTTGTTCCTGAAGAACCACTGTCTATCTCTAATCTCGCATTATGCCTTTCAATTATTCCAAAACAAATAGCCAGGCCTAGTCCAGTTCCAGTATCTTTGGTAGAGAAAAAAGGAGTCCCCAATTTCTCCTTAATATCTTCAGGAATACCTTTTCCCTGGTC
>JAQUGU010000180.1 GCA_028683995.1 Syntrophomonadaceae bacterium
CCAGGGGGTCCACCTGATCTGCCAGCATATCGGCTGTAACCGGCTTACCCTCCCGGCGATGCAGCAGGTTCAGTATGCGTAGCTCGGCACCGGTCAGTTTTTCACTGCTTTTTACCCAGATAACGCCACTCTCCAAATCAACCATGGTTTCCTGGGTTACATTTCGCTTTACTCGATTCATGTTTTCCTCCTTATAATATGATATTGATGTCAGTGTAAATTAATATGGCAGTCTCACACGGTTACTGAATAAGTTCGGGGACTGTCCCTGACTTATTGCCCCTCGCGCTAACCAGGGAAAGAAACGCGGGGCAGGGGCACCCGGCGGCCTCGGGAATGATGGTAACGGCTGCAGTTGGTAACTGAGCGGATAACATAAGATTCATGGCTACCGGCATATGCCCGTTCCTCGTAAGCCATAACCCACTCCCGGTCAGCAAAGGAAACTGCAAAACAAAGGTGTCCGTAAGCCAAACCGCAACTTAAACAGAGCGACTGGCGGGGGGAATATTTCATCACATCATCCTCCCAAATATTTTTTAGCCTCTATATACAAGTCACGGGAGAGCCAGGAGTAAACCCCCTGCTTCAAAAATTTTTTAAATTATCTCTGAGCCGCTTAATAATTTTGTTCATACGATTGCTAATGGCCATTTTCCGGACCCCGTCTCGCCTGGCCACCTCAGCCATAGAAAGACCCCGATAAAATATGTCCAGAACCAGTTCTTGCTGCCGGGGTTTAAGAGAGCGAATTGCTTCCCTGACCGCTTCCTCTTCCAAATTGGCCAGGAGCTGATCCATCATATCCTCATCTGCAATCAGCGTTGCACGCTTATCGTTTTCATTTGAATAACTGTGATGTCGGCGGGTCTCTGTCTGCTGGTTGTTGTATTCCAGACGGTCCTCCCCCTGACTGATTACCGGCCACAACCAGGGTTCTATCTCCTCTGTGCCGCCGAGCATGTCCCCGGTAATGACAGTCTTTTCTCCACTCGAAAACTCATAGCTAATGGAACCACATTCGCCAAGGTCAAAAGTGGTCTTTCTCTTCCCCACCACATAGGTCACTTTGCCTTCCTCTGTAATCTCAATAATGATGCTATCGCCGTCCTGGGTATGGAGTGTTTTAAACATGGCCTATTCCTCCTTTGGATTTGTTGAGCTGTAGGACCTGAATAAAGGGCCTCCCGGCTGGTAGTTAAAAAAGGGCAAAAAAAAGGCACTGTTGCGCTTGCTAACGCACCAGTGCCTAAAAGCGGTACTTAAAAATGGGCACAAAAATAGCCGTTCAGATTAGAACTCAAATAAGTTCTGAACCGAACGGCTATTTCCCTACATTTTGTTTTTTAAGCATATTTTCCCTTATACTGATTTTAAATCTGCCCAACTTTTATTACAATTTCAATCGTCAATCAATTTATTATCAAATACCTATCAATCTCCTACCAGTATCCTCTCAAAAATCCATAGAGGTCTCCAAAACCCGATGGTGGCGGTTTCTAATAGGGAATCAAATCGGGTATAAAGAATCCCCAAAGGGCTATTCCCATCATCTCAATAGCCTTCTTTTTATGTCTATAAAAGGTTGGCTGGGAAAGATGCAGCATCTCCCATATTTGCTGATCCGTCATTTTTTCCTTGTTGATATATGAATAAAAGATGATGTCGTGATATACTTCTCCTCCATCTGGATGGGCTTTTAAATGCTCCAGCGCTTTTTTAATACAAACCAGAATTTCCTGGGTTTCATCCAGACTCCTAATACGATCCTCCATAGCTTTCTTATCTATTGCACCATCATACGGTTCCAATTCATGGCTTAAAAACACGATTAAATCATACATTTGCTGATTCCCGTATACCTGTGCAGTTTCCATGATATTATCTACCGAGCTCTCAACATGCCATTCTACATTTCTGTAAATCGAAAGCAGCTTCTTGGTAGCGTGATATTCTTTCCCAACTTTATTGGAGGGATTACTCATCCTCCTAACATTGCCGGAAGAAACCTTCCGAGTCATCGGAGCCGTTTTTTTCAAATTTAAGGCCCTCCTCCCAAGAACAGCAAAAATAGTAATACTCACATTATATATCCAAACACCTGTTCCGTCCACTTTATTTTGTTAATATTCCCATTCATCTCCACCGGTCTAACAAATAGAAATTTACCAGCTTCGAGTATTCCGTTACCACCCGTTTGGCATCCTCCCGGGAGTGCCACCAGGCGGCAGCATTAAAAGTGTCATAGGGAGTAGGACAGGAAAGTACCGTTACATCCTGGCCCGAACCTGCTAATGCCCAGCGAAAGAGTTTGGCCGAACGCTTGGAATGAAACTTCGAGCTTACCACTATTACCTTATCTACCTCCGGTTGCTGTTCCTTAAGATATCGGGTTACTATAAGAGCTTCATCCTGAGTGCTGCGGGCATCCCCCGGTAAGATGATAAATGTTTCCTCCGGTACCCCCAGCTGAACCCCTACTGAAGCTGCCAGTTCCGCATCCCGAGGCAAACTTACTCCGCGGGACTCCAGCAGTTCATAACCCGGCTGCCAGTTCTCCACCATTACAATATACGGTGCATAGCCCTGCTCATAAAGATCCACTGCCCCCAATATCCGATCCGGACCACTTCCCATTAAAACGATAATCACATCAGCTTTTTCCGGAGCATCGCTGGTTACTATTCCAACTCCGGCATAGCGGAAAAATACTGCCAGCAGAGCCAGTAATATTATGATAGTAAATAATGCTTTTTGCCTTTTAGTCTTCATCAATAACACTCCCGCCTACAATTTCATCGGGGCAAGAATTGTATCTGCTTGCACCTCTTATCTTTAATAATGAGAAAAAGCCTGCCATACCCAATGCAACCAGGGTCATCAGAAATCCGTAACGTGCCCGGTATAAGGAGCCTATATTGGGTACGCCAATAGCATAAGCTACCATCATGCCCATACAAAATAACATAATTATCCAGAGCTCCAGTTTCCTTCGCCAATTCCATAAGCAATAAACAAACAGGGGGACGTTCTTTTTGTTTGGTTTTCATTACGCCGAGTATATAATGTTTACACTCAACCCTGTTACGCGAGCTATCTGCCGCAGGGTAACTCCTTCACTTTCTTTTATTTTTCGCAGTATCTCGTTTCGCTGGGCTTTATCCATCCCTTGCAGTTTTCCAATTAATTCTCCATTCATCAGTGCTTCTATTTCGGCTTTAACTTCCCCATCACTTTTTCGGTTCTTAATCTCATCATCCAGGCATTTATCATTGTTTTCCTGCCTCATAAATTTCCTTAATCCCTCAATCGCTTTACTACGTTCAGGATGAATTATTCCTAATATATAATCGGTTTCAGTTAGTTTAACCGGGTATTCTCTGCCGTTATAATACGTGAGTATACTGCTCCATTTGTATTCTTCTGGTTCACGGACCATTCCCGCCTTCACTGGATTGTTGTGGATATAACGCATCACCGTCAATAAATAGGAGTTATCTTCAACACATTCGCTGCCATATCTTCCCTGGAATACATGACCGCTTCTATCGTATTTTCGATTGTACCACCAGGCATAGCTGCTCCCTATCCGGCTCATGATTCGTGATATGTTATCGGTATGTTCTCGTATTAGTAAATGCACATGGTTACTCATCAGACAATAAGCATATAGCGTATACTGGCCGTCTGTTTTTTTCTGCCCCACTGTTTCTAAAAACTGTTGGAAATCATTATCATCGTAAAAGATATCCTGGCGATTAATACCCCGTAAAATAACATGGTATATTCCGCTATCGCACTTCTCTCTCGCCGTTCTGACCATTGGTATCACATCCGTCATTTTCTTCCCATTATATCAAAATATTGTAAGGGGCAAACCGACGTTTTTTCTTCTCCCGGATTTAACGGTGCTTGCGCTCTCCATTATCTCCCATATATAATTGAAATAGTGGGTGGTATTTATAATTCC
>JAQUGU010000181.1 GCA_028683995.1 Syntrophomonadaceae bacterium
GTGGGTTACCTACTGTAACGAAATCAAGTTTCCATTAAAAGACAAGCATGCAATAATTCTCGGCCCCCGCCCGGGCAGGATGTGGGACTCGTTAAAAATTGGGGCAGGAGCTCAGCCCTTAAAGACCAAATATGGCTGGCTCTTGATTTATCATGGCGTAGACCACAATTATGTTTACCGCCTGGGGGTCATACTGCTTGATTTAAATAACCCCCAAAAAGTTATTTATCGTTCTCCCAATCCTATACTGGAACCGGAAGAAGATTATGAAATAGGGCTTGGCGGGGCCTGGGTACCCAATGTAGTTTTTACTTGTGGTGCGGTTCCTGGGAGCGATAAAGAGGTTTTGGAAGATAACGATGAGATTCTGGTTTATTATGGTGCGGCTGACACCAGTATCGGATTGGCCACAGCCACCCTGGCTGATTTAATACCTGAGACTTTTCGACGAGCATAATAAGGTAAGGATTGAGGGGGGGAGGACTCCCAGACCCTAATGCTCTGCTGGCTGGCACTATCACGATACATATTATTTTGTCGCGTGTCAAAAGGACCGTCCCCACAACACACCCGGAGGGAGAAAGGGTGGTACTCCCAGTACTGCAGCGGGTTTTGTCGAAAGAAAATAATAGCACCAGGTCTAAAAACGTTTTAAAAAAGGAGGAATAATGGAATTAATGGAGAAAATTAGCATTAAAACATTATGGGGGTAGAAATAGTTGCACTGCGCACATAAGACCGTCCTGTTAAATGAGGAACCCCTTTTTCCATCAGGGGAGGAATACCGCCTAATAGCTGAAAATGCACAGGACATGATAATTGTAATAGACCCGAAAACCCTGGTTTTTAAATATGTAAGCCCGTCTAACATGAGAATCATGGGTTACACTAAAGAGGAGTTTTTGAGCCGGAGCTGCTTGGATAATGTACATCCAGATGATCGCGAATATGTTGCCGCCAGGTTAATTTCCGCCATTAAGGAAAACACTGCTGGTAGTATCAAATATCGCTGTCTAAAAAAAGATGGTTCATATCTTTGGCTGGAGACCAGCGGTAAGATGTATGAGTCGCCTGATGGTACCTCCGGAGTAATATTAATATCGCGGGATATTGAAAGAAGGAAGTTAATAGAGCAAAAGCTAAGGCGGCAAGTGGAATATCAGAATTCCCTCATTAATAATATGAATGAATGGTTATTTTCTTATGACGCTAACTCCCGGTTAACTTATGCTAACCGCAAAGCTATCGAGAGTACCGGATATAGTATGGAGGAACTGCAGACTATGTCCCTGTTCGATTTGGCGGTTCCGGAACAACATGAGTTTGTAGCCAAACAGGTAGAGGAGCGGTTTAAATTAGGAGTCTCCAACAATTACGAATTATTTGTTAAGTTTAAAAATGGTCAGGAAACCCTGCTGCGCATAAAATCAACGCCCATTACTGATTATTCTAATTCCGAGGTAAACTCGGTTTTAGTTCTGGCTGAAGATATAAGTGAGCAGCGCCGGATGGAAAAAGAAATGACGCGATTATCACAATTATATACGGTAGGAGGGATGGCTGCAGGTAATGGTTATGAAATCAGAAATCCCCTGGCATCAGTCCGGGGGTTTTTGCAGTTGCTTCAGAAAAGCGGTGATTTTGCCCAGTATAACCGCTATTTCGAAAACATGTTAGAAGAACTGGATCGAACCAACCTCATAATAAGCGAGTTTTTGCTGCAGGCCCAAAATAGGATAATAGATCTTCAACAAAATGATCTCAACCAGATAATTAAGAGTCTGTACCCTTTTTTAAAAGCCGACGCTGTTATGGGAGATAAAACTATTGTGCTGGAACTGGGAAAAATTCCAGAAATATTCCTGAACAAAAGAGAAATCCGCCAGTTAATAATAAACCTGGTACATAATCGCCTGGAAGCTTCTCCGCCAGGTGGTAACGTAAAGATTTCCACCTGGTGGCAGGAAGATGAAGTAATTCTGGAGGTAATCGACCAGGGAGAAACAATTGACCCTGAAGCATCGGAGAATTGTGGCACTCAGTTTTTGGTTGGGAAAGAGGATACCGAGATGGAACTGGTAATATGTTTGGGGGTTGCTGCCCGGCACCAGGCTCGAATTGAAATAATTAATAGTGATGGTAAAAACCACTTTCAAATTAGATTTAAAGTCTCTGGAAAATCGCCTTAACATAACCACTAATAATTTAGCTGCCAGGCGATGATGGCCAAATTAGGGAATATCCTTACCCTGCACTCTAAAGAATGACAATTTTTGTCGTCCATTTCTTGTTAAGTAAAGAACATTTAGGAGGACTTCATTTGCTACTGAATGCATTAGAAGGTGGTTATAATCTTATAGCAGAGTATTCTATGGAGATGATAGATCTCTTTGACCAGGAAAACTTTAATTATATATATGCCAGTCCCGCTAATTACAGGTTATTAGGTTTTACACCGGAAGAGTTGAAGGGGCAACACGGTTTGAGCCTGGTACACCCGGAAGACATGGAATATGCACAGTCTTTACTGTCTGAGGGATTGAAAAAAGGAAGCGTTACTGGTGAATTTAGAGAGAGGAAAAAAGATGGCTCCTACATCTGGGTGGATGTCCAGGGTTATCTTATTAACCGGGCGGAACAACCAGATTATATTATGGTCATTACCCGGGACATCAATGAACGCAAACTGGCCCAAATTGCTCTTCAGCTTTCAGAAAAAAGATACCGGTTAATTAGTGAGCATGCCCGGGATCTCATTTGCATTATAGATGCCAATAGTTATAACTATATTTATACCAGTCCTTCATATAGTCTATTGGGCTATAACGAAAAGGAATTGCAGGGTCAATATTGTCTTAATTTATTGCATCCGGAAGATAGAGCACTGGCGTTTCATAAATTGGAAGAGTGGAAAAAGCAAGGATGGGGCAACTATACATACCGGGGATTGAATAAAAATGGTTCGGCTATATGGTTGGAGAGTGTAGGTAAATTAATTGAGACTCCCACTAGTTCGGAATTTATTATAATAAGCCGTGATATAAGTGAAAGCAAGCGGGCTGAAGAAGCTCTACGCAGTAGTGAAGAACGTCTTCGTGAGATTACTGATAATATGTTGGATGGAATTGCATTGCTTAATCGGGATGGGGTTATTAATTATGTCAGCCCTTCCTGTCAAAATCTTTTGGGTTATTCCCCGGAAGTGGTACTGGCAAAAACTAATCTGGAACTGGTTCACCCCGACGAGCGCAGGCAGTTCCTCTACGTAGTAAACCAGGCTATAAGAAAACAGTCTTCGGTCAGGCTGGAATTTCGCTGCCGTCATGCCCAGGGTTATTACATTTGGTTGGAAGCGGTAGGGAATGTTTTAATTGACGATAATAATCATTACAAAGGGCTGGTAGTTGCTTTCCGGGATATTGAAGCACGTAAGCAAGCAGAGCAGAGAATTCTAAAAAATGAAAGCCAAATTAAAGAGCAATACGATTATCTCAATAACCTGATTAATACTATGAATGAGTTCTGTTACACTTATAATCAAGATTTCAACCTGACTTTTGTCAATAAAAAGACAACTGACGGATTAGGCTATACCAGGGAAGAAATGCTGGGTCGACCCATTTTTGATATTGTCCATCCGGATGACCGGGAAATGGTTCGCGCAATAGCCCAGCAAAGGTTAAAACATTTAGATGTAGGAAGATATGAGCACCGCATAATATGTAAGAATGGGCAAGAATTGTTGGTGCGGATTAAGGGCTCACCTATTGTGCATAACGGTAAAATAGTCGGTGCTTTTGTACTCTGCGATGATATTACCGAATATAGAAAACTGCAATCGGAAATGACCCGTCTGGATCAGATGCATACTTTAGGAGAAATAGCTGCTGGTATAGCCCATGAAGTTAGAAATCCGATGACTACAGTTAATGG
>JAQUGU010000182.1 GCA_028683995.1 Syntrophomonadaceae bacterium
AATTCTCAATTCTTAATTCCTAGTTCTATTGTCTCCTTCTTTACGAAAAAATGTCCATAAGGGTAGTAATAAAAATCAAAAGACCCACATAACGATTTATTTTGAAGGAAGCAAAATTAACCTGACTCAAATCTCCTGGCTTCACAATTAAATGCTCATAAAGCAGAATAATTCCAGCCAGTGATACACCCACATAATAGAATAATCCCAGGTTTAAAATAATTCCGGTCAAGACCAGGAAAAATACCGTACCCACATGAAATCCGGCGGAAAAGACCAGTGCTCCCTCTTCTCCAAAACGTGCCGGAATGGAATAAAGATTATGTTTACGGTCAAAATCAATATCCTGACAGGCATACATGGTATCAAACCCGGCAATCCAACAGGCTACTGCCATTCCCAGGATCAGGGGCTGCCAGTCAAAAGTTCCCGTAATCGCAATCCAGGCTCCCACTGGACCAATACCTATAGCTAATCCCAGAATAAGATGACACCACCAGGTAAAACGCTTGGTATAGGAGTATATCCAGAGAACTGCTACTGCCAAAGGTGAAAGTTTCAAGCACAGGGGATTAAGCTGGGCGGCGGAAAATAGCAGTAAGGCCAGGCTAAGAAAAACCAGTATCCATACTTTGGGGCGAGAAAGCTTTCCTGCCGGCAGTACCCAATCAGCAGTTCGCGGGTTCGCCCGATCAATCTTCAGGTCTATTAAACGGTTAAGGCACAAAGCTGCAGTTCTGGCACCCACCATAGCCAGGGTAATCCAGATCAACTGGTAAACCGTAGGCATGCCTTTAATTGCTAGAAAAGCCCCCAGATAAGCAAAAGGAAGTCCAAATAGAGTATGCCCGAAATCAACCATACTAAGAACATCTTTAAGCTTAGTCAATGCCATATTCACTCCACTTTTTCTCTACCCGGGCAATAATCTCCTTGCTCATGCGGATATCTTCCGGCCATTCCCGGTTATGTCCTTCCGCCCGCCACTTTTTGGTAGCATCAATACCCATTTTAGAACCATAGTAAGGCAGCGGGGCGGAATGATCCAGAACATCCAATGGACCTTCTATAATCATGGTGTCCCGACGGGGATCGACATTATTAAAGACCTTCCACATTACCTCAGAGGTATTCTGCACATTAACATCTTCGTCCACCACTACGATAAACTTGGCAAACATCATCTGCCCCATTCCCCACAGGGAACTCATTACCTTACGGGCATGACCAGGAAAAGATTTACGAATGGAAACCAGGACACAGTTATGAAAAACCCCTTCCATAGGCAGATGCATATCAACTACTTCCGGCAGCTGAAATTTTAGTAAAGGCAGGAAAATACGCTCGGTAGCCAGGGCCAGATAACAGTCCTCCTGAGGTGGTTTACCAACAATAGTGGTAGGGTAAATGGGATTCTTACGGTGGGTTATGCACTTGACATGAAAAACCGGATACTCATCAGCCAGGGAATAATAACCGGTATGATCCCCAAAAGGCCCTTCAATCCTTCTTTCCTCCGGGTCTACATAACCTTCAATTACAATTTCCGCGTCGGCCGGTACTTCTAAATCTACGGTTTTACAGCGAACCAAATCAACCGGTTGCTTACGTAAAAAACCGGCAAAGATAAGCTCGTCGATGTCTTTGGGTAAGGGAGCAGTGGCCGCGTAAGTGATGGCAGGGTCCCCTCCCAGGGCTACCGCTACCTCGGTTGGCTGTCCCCGGTCACAGTTTTTACGATAATTGGAGGCCCCATCATGATGCATATGCCAGTGCATACCGGTAGTTTGGTGGTCAAAAACCTGCAGCCGGTACATGCCCACATTCCTTTTACCATTTTCCGGGTCCTTGCTGTAGACTTGAGGCAGGGTTATAAACCTGCCCGCATCACCGGGCCAGCATTTAAGAACCGGCAGCTTATCCAAAGAAGGATTTTTATCTACTACCTCCTGGCAGACTCCACTTTTAACTATCCGGGGCATAAATGATGAAAGCTGGGCTAAACGGGGCAATATTTTAACTTTATCCAGCATGGATTTAGGTACATTATCGGCAATCTCCAGAATGTCCATAATATCCCGGGCAAGGTCATCCAGGTTATTTACCTGCAGACTCATATTCATACGTTTTTCGCTGCCAAAAGCATTTATTAGAACAGGAATATTTGAACCCTTAACATTCTCAAACAATAAAGCGGGGCCGTACTTTTTGCTTACCCGGTCAGTAATCTCGGTTATTTCCAGTTCGGGATCCACTTCGGCAGCAATTCTCTTTAATTCGCCTTCTTGTTCCAACCTGTCTATAAACTCATGCAAATCCTTATATGCCATATCCATTCCCCCAGTGACTTTAGAGTTGTTTCCTTATCAATTAAAAGGGAAAACATTCGTTTTCCCTGTGAAGTCTTATCTTTGATTGCCAGCCTCTATATTAAACGACAGCGAATTCTTCCATACCGCAGAAGTGACTGTGTAACTCCCTAATGGCGTTCTCCAGACTGCTATTGGAAGAATGACCACGTTTGCTAATCTGCACAAATAATTTCTCACACTTATGCATATGGTTTTGCACCTGTTGCTGGGAAACAGGATCTTGTCCCAGCTCTATGGACATGCCAAAATGATAACCCATCTGCCGATAACTTTGACAGCATTCGTTATCATAAGCAGCCAGTTTAGCCGCAGTTAGAAATGCAGTAGCATAAAAAGGCGCCCTGGTTGCCTCTATAATTTGATTAAAACCGCCATTTAACTTGTGCTTTATAACCATACCCTGGTTAACCTCTGCTATCATTTGGGCCAAATCATTTAAGATATGATCCGTTTTGGTCTCCACCAGAGCTTTTAAAACTCGTCCTGATATATAATCCCCCAGCAAAATATTAAATTGCAAATCCTGGTCATACTGCTGCCCTTCCTCATCGTCTTTAACCAGGGCATGTATGCGGTGAGACAGATAGCAATTCCGGAAAATGCTGGACATGGATATGGATAACTGACGGCTATGCCCGGTATATTGATATATGCTCATGACTACAGGGGGAAGAATCATCCAGGTAAGGTCGTTCTTCAGGTCTTCAACATAATTATCAATATTATCCCACCAGGGTAAAAGACTGTGCTTAAAGACCTGTTCCAGATCAGCCAATTCTGTTTTTAAGTCCCTGGTAAAAAGAAGATTCATTTCCACAGTTTCCCCCTCACCTTTTCTTCGCCTTTGCCCTACACTATCATTCTACAGAATACGAGCCGTTCCTGCTTGTGAAAAAAATTTCCTACAAACTATAAGCGGTACCCACTTATAACACATTGAATTATCCTAATTAATTACAAAATCTTAATTTATTATATAAAGTGCCGCAACATATAAATTATAGTCACTATATCATAGGTAAACAAGGGATATTTATAAGAAAATAGGGTGCTGGTAGCAGAAGGGGGAGGCATTGGCAAAAGCAAAGCCTTACTTGCATTTGCTAAGTAAGGCCCACTAACCAACACTATATTCAAAGCTTGTTCGGTCTACTAAAATAGTATCCCTCCTAAATATTAGCCACCAGGCGTTCATCCTGTTCTTGGAATATGCCCCGCTTAATCTCCGATGCATTAACAAACTCGGCTCCGAACATAATCTCCAGGTATTTGCAGGCATCCCAGGGATCCACCTTATCTCCACAGGTAAACACATCTACTGCTGCGTAACCCAATTCCGGCCAGGTATGAATTGCCAGGTGAGATTCCGATATAACAACTACCCCGCTCACCCCTTGCGGGCTAAACTTGTGAAAAACGAACTCTCTAATCTCGGCTCCAGCCTCCAAAGCAGCATTGACCATGATATCCTCAACCTTTTCGATATCATTCAATACCTCGAAACGACAGCCGTACAATTCGGCCAGTACATGACGCCCTAAAGACTGCAATCA
>JAQUGU010000183.1 GCA_028683995.1 Syntrophomonadaceae bacterium
GGTCAACATATATTCAGCTTCTGCCAATGTATAACCCTGCTCTCGGCTCATTTGTACGGCCTGCCGGCAAACATCCGGCATTTGGGCAAGCAGAAGGTAGCCTATATCGTGTAGAATACCTGCTATCATGGCCTTTTCGGCCAGTTCTTTTTGTATTTGCTCTTCTTGCAAGATTCTTTTGGCCAGGTAACCCACCAATAGGCTATGGTCGCGTAGAGATGATACCGACGATAACACCGTGCGCCCTGGCGGAAAGGAACTGAATATGTTTACATGAAGAATCAACGCCCGTAGAGTGTCCAAACCCAGCAGGGCAACTGCCTGGTCAACACTATGAACCCGGTGGGGTAATCCAAAGAAAGCAGAATTAATTAGCTGTAATATCTTGGCAGTCATGCCCAGGTCTTTATTAATGATATTACCAATACGTTTAAGAGATGGGTCGGGGGCATTTATTTCATCGAGCAGGTCGTAGTAGACTGTAGGAAGACTGGGTAGATTTCGGATTTTGGTGGCCAGGGTGATATATTTCTGGTTATCCAGTAAATCCCGTAAATGGCAGATGCGTTCAACCAGTATTTTAAGCTGCTCAGCTGAAGTGGGCTTATTAATAAACTGGTGAGCTACCTCAGTGGATTGGAGAGCAGCTAGCTGGTCGGTATTTCCAGATAAAATAATGCGTACTGCATGGGGATGGGTACGGGCTACCTTTTCCAGCAGCTCAACACCATTACACTCCGGCATTACCATGTCAGTAATTATCACATCAACATCGTATTGTTCCATTAGTTCCAGCGCAACTTTGGCGCTGTCAGCAAACAGACTCTGCCAGCGCTGGTTCATGTTTCGCAGGCAACGCCGCAAACTGTCCAGAATATAAGTCTCATCATCCACAAAAAGAATGGTGTTTCTAGCCTTATTTTTATTATTCATCACTACCCACCTCTTCTTTCACTGGCAGGTAAAGGGTAAAGCGCGTACCCTTATTTTCCTCTGATTCCAAGGTAATTCTACCACCATGCTTGTTTACAATAATATCATGGGTAATAGTCAGTCCCTGTCCGGTACCCTTCCCTACATCCTTGGTGGTGAAAAAAGGGTCGAAGATAAGATACTTGACCTCAGCTGGAATTCCTCCTCCATTATCTGCAATTTCTATGGCTACATCATCCCCTTCTTGTCTGGTTTTAACCTGGATAAGTCCTTTAGTGTACCTTCCAGTATTGACCGCATCTCTGATGGCATGAGTACTATTAACGATAAGGTTCAGTACCGCCTGGTTAATTTCGTCAATAACACAATACACCAGAGGTAAATTTGGACTTAGTTCTGCTTGTAACTCGGCATAATACTTCCATTCGTTTATGGAAATCTGAATGGTACTTTGCACCCCTTTGTTTAAATCAGCAAAAGCTTTAATTCCACTGGAGGGATGAGCAAAATCCTTCATAGTCAGAACCAGTTTGCGTACCCGATCTATACCCTCTCTTGATTGCTCCAAGGCACGGGGCAATTCTTCCTGTAGATAATCCAAATCTATTTGTTGCTCCCGGTGATGAATCTCTCTGACCAGCTCTATTTTGTTTCCAACCAGTTCGCATTCATTAACCAGTTTTCGGTATTCTACCACTAAAGGTATTAAATCGGACAATGCATCTTCCATAAAGTAGATATTGTCTCCTACATATTGCATGGGGGTATTGATTTCGTGGGCAATGCCGGCAGCAAGCTGGCCAATGGATTCCAGTTTCTGTGATAACGCCTGTTGGGTCTGGTGTTGCTGTTGTTCGGTAATGTCCTGAAAAACCATAGTAAATCCCAGTATCTGTTGGTTAGATCCCAACATACGACTTATCGTACCAGCAATAATCTTACGAACTTGATTATCACATAATAGAGTAAGGTTTTGAAAGCGTCGTTCGCCACTTCCATCCTCGGGGAGGAAATCCTTAAATGCCATTAGTTTGCCAGACGAATTGGACGCTGGGTCCAGAAGAGGAAAGACCTTTACCAATGGTTGTTCTCTGGCTTCATGGCTGGACCAGCCAGTTATAGTCTCGGCAGCCGGGTTCAATAGTTGAATTTTTCCCATAGTATCAACAGCAATAACTCCTTCGCCGATGCTTTCAAGGGTTACCGCAAGTTGTTTTTCCCTCTCCAGAAGCTGCTCTCCCACTCGCCTACGTTCAATGGCCACCGAGGCCTGGTTGGCAAACGTTTCAATCAGCCCTGGACTTACCAATGTTCCTCCCCTGACTACCAGCAAAGAGGCAGTACCCAGCAGGGTTCCCCTGCGGCTGAAGCCGATAACCTGGATATCCTCAATCTCCAGTTTTTTTTCTAATTCCAGACAGAGCTGCCGGGGAAGGAGCATGTTGGACAACTGATATAATCCTGATTGAATTTTAAGCAGCCGACTTTCTTGCAGCCTTTTTAAGAAGTTATTTTCAGCCCTGGTCTCTAATCCTAACAGGGGTAACCCCAATCCGTCTTCCAGTACCTTGACCCAATTTTCATTGGCATTAAGGGCCCTGATGGTAAAGCGGTTATTATTGGAGTCAAATGAACTGACAATTACAATGGCATTATGGACCAGGTTGTTAAGCTCACGGGCAATGTAAGCAAACAGGTTTTCCTCCAGAGAAAGTTCTACAAAACCCATGGCAGTCCGGGAAAGAAATTCCAGGGCGGCTTCCGCCTCCTGTATAGGGGTAATATCATGATGGACTCCTACCAGACCGATAGTATTTCCGGTTACATCGTGAACAGTATTGGTTTGAATATCAATCATTAGAGAATGGCCATCCCGATGGCGCATTTTTACCTTACCCTGCCAGTTCTGCCTTTCCAGGGCAGTTCTTAACACATAACTGTACATATCCGGGTCGTCATAGACTGCACGAATTCCCCCGCTGCGGTTAAGTTCCTCAGAGGTGTATCCGAACATATTAGTAAAAGCCGCATTTTGATACAACAACTTTCCTTGCATATCAGTAATACGGATAGCATCACTGCAACTATTTATTGCCCCGGTAAACCTGTGCAGTTGTTCCCTGGCCAGACGCAGTTCCTTCTCAATACTACCAGAATGTTTTTCAGACATAGACCTCCCCCCCATTTTTACATTTTTCTATTAATATTAACTTGATTTCGCTATAGAACTATTTATTTCCTGCTAAAGTTACGGCGAAAACCGGGTATTGCAGGGGACGCTACCTGCATTAAAAAAGCCCGCTAATAGCGGGCTATAATTTCATTGCAGCTATGAGATTCTTGGTTCTAATCCTTATTCCACCGTAACCGCTTTAGTTAGATGGCGGGGGTTATCTACTTCGGTACCCCGGAAGACAGCCATATAGTAGGCGAATAGTTGTAGAGGAATTACTGCCACCAGGGGTGCCAGCAAGGGATCAGTATCGGGAATCACAATTCTGTTTTCATAGTCCAGACAATGTTTTTGTAAACTCTCCTTGCATACAACAATGATTGTGGCTCCCCGAGATTTTATTTCATTAATATTGGGCATGGTCTTTTCGACCAGAACATCCTGGCTAACCAGTGCCATTACCAGAACGTCACCATTGAGCAAGGCAATGGGACCATGTTTTAGCTCCCCGGCAGCGTATGCTTCTGCGTGTACATAAGAGGTTTCTTTAAGCTTTAAGGCCCCTTCCATAGCGACGGGATAATCATAACCGCGACCCAGGAAAAAAGCATTATTGGCATTGTGGTATTGGCTGGCTATTTCTTTGATGGCAGGTTGCTGACTCAAGGCTTTTTCTACTTGTTGGTCAATGGTGGTAATAGCATTAATATAGGCCTTAAGCTCTTCTGCCAGTAGGGTATCGTTTTCCTGTGCTAAATACAAGGCTAATAGATACAGAACCAGTAGCTGAGTCACATAGACTTTGGTT
>JAQUGU010000184.1 GCA_028683995.1 Syntrophomonadaceae bacterium
ATCCAGATGTTGGAGCGTACTGCCGGAATGGATAAAACCAGTATAAGCAATAATGACCAGTGGAAGCTGGAACAGATGAATGATTGTGTACAGGCAGCCCTGAATGGAAGCGATACACAACTGTTAGAATCGCTATTGGACCAATTAACCGACCTGCTTATTGATATGGAATTGGAGGAAAACAATAATGGCTAGTTCGGGGAAAAAGCCCACTAATTCGGTTTTTAACGGGAATAATTATTATAAAATACTGGGCCTGCGTAAAAATGCCACCCCCGCAACCATTAAAAAGAAATATATTGAAAAGGTTAAAGCCTATCCACCGGAAAATTACCCGGAGGAGTTCCAGGCTATTCGCAAGGCCTATGAGGTTTTACGTGATCCCGAACAAAGAGGTCAATTTGACCGAATTCAAGCCGGGATTAAGACCATTGATGATTACATAACCGAAATTACACCTGTACTGGAGCAACAAGAATGGCGAGAAGCAAAAATGATTATCAATAATGCTTGCCGGGATTACCCGGAAGAAAAACATTTTGTTGGTTTATTGGGAGTAGCATGCTCTGGTTTGGGAGAAATAGAGGAAATGCAGCAGTGTTTTAATACCGTCTTTGATTCTCTGGATGATATGAACGAAAAGCTGGATATATTGGGGTCATATCTGTCAGTATTATGCTCAGAAGAATACTACGATGACGCCCTGCAGATGGTAAATAGTAACGAATCTCGATTTGCCACTCTGCATTATGAATGGCAAGAACTGCTCATAGCAACATATTATCATTGCGATCGACAACATGAATTGGTTAAGCTAGCCGACTCCTTGATGCCACCCAAAGAAGCATCAGGAATTGCAGCCATTAAGGATTTAATTGATGCCATAAACATTATTATATTTTTAGAACAATGGAATAGGCTTGGTAAATATCAGGTACGCATGCGTAAACTGATTAAAGATATTCCTAAACAAAAGGACAAAGCACAGGCGAAAAAGCTATTTCGTAAGAGATATAAGTATTATAAAGCTGACCATTTGCGAGCTGCCGCAGTATTCATGGATTTTATTTGTCGTCTGGATCCAGACGATGCCCGGGCGCGGAAGCAGTTGGAGGAAATCAAATCAATGCTGGCTCTTTCCAGGATTTTTGATTAAAGCCGCCAAAAATTTATCGTTTCCGCTTGGAATTGATTAAGAAATCGTACATATCTTCCAAATCTTTAAAACCCATTTGTTTGGCCTGCTTGCTACTTGGCAGTTCAAGCAATGACAATGGATCTTCCCCCTCCCCTCCCCTCCCCAACCCGTAAATTTGGAAAGAAGCCGGATCCGGTAGCCGGGATTGTTTGACTAATGAGCTCTTTTAATGATAGCCGGGGCTTCTGTAACGGATATAATCTGCATGAAAATACTTGTTTTTCTCCCTCGTTAAGGGCTTTCTAAATTACGTCGCGTCACCCAGGATTATGAATGTCATGTATAATATTACTTGTTATTCTCACCATAACCAATGAATTCCTGCAGGAGGGGATTGAGGGGGCTGTATAAGAATATGGGCCACTAGCAGGTATGCAAGCTATATGACAGGTTGGGCGTATTAGATTGAAAGAGTATCGGAGGACGGGGGTAATGTTAATGAATCACAGGAGGTTGGGGCAACAATTATGTTGCGGGTTTTTGATTGTAGCGTTATTAATGATGGCCGGCTGCCATACCGGGTCATCAACTGGAGACAAGAATGCTGATTCTTCTGGAATTGCTCTGGCCCAGGAGTTTGCACCTTATCAGGAAATATCGGTGCAAGATACTGCTATAGTTAAGCCTTATCAGGTGGCACCGGATTTATCAAATGTGGTTAATGCTGAACGCTTTGATTTTTCAGATAATGCCCGGGCAGCATTAGTCAAAAACGGTTTTGTGGTGCTTCCAGCTATGGGCCATGAGTTTTTTATGACCTATGAGCTTAACCGCTATGATAATGTGCCTAATTTCATTACTACGGATGCAGTAGTTCATAATTATCATCTCTTTTATTCCCATTTGTTGCAAAATGTTGAGCAGGAATCCTTGATACCGGAATTAAAGAAATTGAATGCCAGTCTATTGCAGCGGGCGGAAAGAGATTATAAGGATTTAAAGGGCACTGACTGGGAAAATGCGGCTCGCCGCAACCTGGCTTTTTTTGCCGTAGGCAGCAAGCTCTTAAGTCCTGATACCAGGGTTCCGGCTGCAGCTTCGACTGAGGTCAACCAGGAAATCAGTTTAATTAAAAAGCATGATTCTACCGCATTATCACCGGTTATGGCCATGGGAACCAAACCGGATCTGATAGAAGGTTTGAAAGAGGATTATACCCAGTATATTCCCCGTGGTCATTATGCTAAAACTGACGATTTAAAGCAATACTTTCAAAGTATGATGTGGTATGGACGTATTACCTTCCGTTTAAAAGATGCTGATGAAACTCGTTCAGCTATTCTCATGACCCTGGCTCTACAGAACGGTATTGGTGCCCGGGAGTGGGAAAAAATATATACAACCACCAGCTTTATGGTGGGCAAAAGCGACGATATTGGTTACCACCAGTATGTCGAACTGCTGGAACAGGCTTACGGCAAAAATCCGACTCCCAAGAAGATAGCCGGGGATAGCCAGGGTTTTGATAAGTTTCGCCAATTAGCCAGGGATTTGGAGCCCCCGGTTATTAATTCAATTCCTATTTTTGATGCTGCTATCCAACCGGATCGGGATAAGGAAGTCCTGGGTTTTCGCTTTATGGGGCAAAGATATACTCTGGATGCTGAGATTTTCCAGCATTTGATTTATCGTGAGGTAACCGAAAACCCGGCGGGTGAACGGCGCATGCTGCCCAGTGGTCTGGATGTTCCGGCTGCCATGGGGTCGGACACTGCCGCAACTATTCTTAAAAAGCAAAGGGCCTTTGAGTTTAACGAATACAGCACTAATATGGCAAAAATGCAAAAGTATATTGCCGGACTTACTGATGAGTGGCACCAAAATCTGTACTGGTCATGGTTATATACTTTGCTGCCGCTTACCCAAGATAAACCTGATGGTTATCCTTCTTTTATGCTTAATAAGGCCTGGAATCATAAGGAACTGGCAACTTTCCTGGGCAGTTGGGCCGAGTTAAAACACGATACTATCCTGTACACCAAGCAAAATTATGCTGAAATGGGCGGCGGTGGCATGGAGGAAATTGATGACCGGGGTTATGTTGAGCCCAATCCTTACCTGTATGCCCGGTTGGCTTCCCTTACCGCCATGACCCGTGACGGTTTAAAAATGCGCGGTTTAATAGACCAGGCGGATATCAAAAACATGGACCAACTTTATGAGCTGGTATTGCAGCTAAAGGTTATTTCCGAAAAAGAATTGGCCAATATAACCCTGACTGAAGAAGAATATGAACTGATTCGTACTTTTGGCGGGCAGCTGGAACACTTCTGGTATGAGGTTTACCGAGGAGATGGCCTGGAAAGCCGATCGCAAATTTCCGACTTCCCGGCTATGCTGATTGCTGACGTAGCCACTAATCCTCCGGCTGAGGTTCTGGAGGTTGGTACCGGTTATGTAGATAATATTTATGCGGTAGTACCTGTTGACGGAACTTTACGGATAGCCAAAGGTGGGGTTTACTCCTACTATGAATTCCCATGGGCGGCAGCAGACCGGCTGACTGACCGGAAATGGCGGGAGATGATATATAACGACAAAGCCCCGGCCCTTCCGGAATGGACGGCTAATTACCGCATAAAGGGAACTGCTTCTATAAATTATCCCCAAAATTAACAAGCCCATAGACGGGAAAACAGACGCGGCAACCTTAATTGTGATACCCATAGAGTGAAACCGTAGAATAGTCATGTGTAGGGAA
>JAQUGU010000009.1:0-2130 GCA_028683995.1 Syntrophomonadaceae bacterium
AACTTCGGAGCCATGGTTAAAGTCTATAACAACTTCTCGTTCCTGCGCTTTCCACCCTACTGAAGCCCCCAGGTTTTCCGCCAGAAAACGGAGCGGTATATAAGTGCGGTTCCGGTATATGTATGGGGCGGTATCGAAATACTTTACCTGACCGTCTACCCGGGCTTTATTATCCCCAATAAAGAACTCTATGTACTGACCCCGACAATCCATAGCTACTTTGCGGAGATTACCGTCCCAGTAAACCTGACCCTTGAGAGCTTCGTCTTCAATAACAAAACGAATGGGAACCATGGTACGGCCTGCCACTATCTGGGGCGGCGGCTCCACCTGGCACAGGTTGCCGTTAATCCTAATCCCGAGCTTATTCTCCGCCAGGCTGGTACTGGCAAGCCCCATGGTTAAGAGCAGGGCTACCAGCAGTATTAAAATGTGTCTTAAGCGCAAATAGCATCACCTCAATTTAATTATTCTTTAAGTGTTTCTGGTAATGCTCTGCTATTCCCTTGAAGTAAATTATGGGAAATAAATAAGACGGGGTTTTAGACACTTAAGGACATAATTAACTTTGTAGGGGCAGACCCGTGTGTCTGCCCGGCCAACCACTGAGCCAGGGTCAACTGCAATCCCGCGGGCGAACACATGGGTTCGCCCCTACAGATACGTACGCGAGCAGGTAAAGACCGTGCTTGCGTATGCTTGGCAAATATTAATGGTTAATTTATGAATCGCCTGCGGGGAAAGAGCGCCTCCAGGTCTTCCAGGGGGACGTGAACCATGTTTTCCTGGTTAACCACCGCAATTATAGCCATTTCTTCTTCACTGTATTCTTCATTATAAAATCCCAGAACACATACTGTCATCATAGTGCCATTAAGATAAACCGTAAAAAGATCGCCCTTGTTCAATTTTATCCCCCCAGATCTTTCCATCCACCATAACCAGGTTGAGCCGGGATCTGAAATCAAAAGGGTGACCGTCGAAAACAACTAAATCAGCCCTTTTACCCACAGCTAGGCTCCCCAGTTCATGGTCAACACCCAGAATTTCCGCAGGCCACCGGGTTATCGCCCGTAAGGCCATTTCTTCATCCAGCCCTTCCCGAACTGCCAGGGCCGCACAGACCCGCAGGTGTTCAATGGGTACCACCGGGTGGTCAGTAATGAGCGCAAACTTGACCCCTTGTTGAGCTAAGCGGCCGGCATTTTTAAATGACACTTCTTTCATCTCTACTTTAGCCCGGTTTACCAGTAAAGGGCCCAGGAATACAGGCACGTCACGCTTCACTAATTCATCAGCTACTATAAATGCCTCGGTACCATGCTGGATAATTAAATTCAGGTTAAATTCATCCCTTATGCGCAAAGCGGTAAGTATATCATCTGCGCGGTGAACATGAAGTAACAGTGGTAATTCCTTTTTTAAAACCTTTATCAGTATTTCCTTTTTGGGATAATCTTTAATTTCGCTTTCTTCTTTATCAATAGCCTGCAGCGCATTGTATAAAGCCTCCCGCATCAGGCTGGCATTGGCCATACGGGTACGCGGGGTTTTTTTCTGGGCCGCATACACCCGTTTGGGGTTTTCCCCCAGAGCTGCTTTTAAACCCCAGGGCTGCCGGTAAACCATTTCGCTTAAGGAGGAAGCCAGGTGCTTTAAAAATACTGCCTGCCCTCCTATAATATTAGCACTACCGGGCATACACATAGAACGGGTAACCCCGCCCCGCAAGGCGTCGGTAAAGGCCAAATCAACAAAATTTATCCCATCCAGAGCCCTTAATTGTGGAGTGATGGGGTCGCTAATTTCATTGACATCATCACCCTCCAAACGATAGATTTCCTCTTCCAGACCAATATGGGTATGGCCGTCAATAAATCCTGGGCATATATACTTGCCCCCGGCATCAATACACTGGCATCCTTCCGGAATGTCCACCTTTTTGCCCACCGTTTTGATAAACTCGCCTTCTATTATTATAATCCCGTTCTCTATGGTTCCAGCTTCCCCCATAGTAAGCACTTTGCCGCCTTTGATTGCAATCATATATGCCGCTCCCTTACACCATTATTTTATGATTGGTACCGGATTGAAGTTCTGTTTTAAGCCCGGTATTATCTACCTGTTAAA
>JAQUGU010000009.1:2230-16293 GCA_028683995.1 Syntrophomonadaceae bacterium
TTATCCGTGAAAGCAGGGTGTCAGGTTTAATTACTATATCATGAAAAGGATAATTACGAGGGGCTTTTTGCTGGTGGGCCATTGGAGTATTAATATCCTGGAGCAGGGTGCCCCCGGCGGCTACGTTTAACACCTGGCACCCCCGGCATATTCCCATTGCTGGCAGTTTCCTGGCTATTACTTTCTGGGCCAGCTTTATTTCAAAATAGTCACGCCCGGGGTTAATCTCCCTCAGTTCCCAGCGAGGCAGTTCTCCCCAATAATAGGGGTCAACATCTCCTCCTCCGGAAAAAACCACCCCATGGCATAATTTAAGATATTGGTCAATTATTTCTGCATCTTTAACCGGTGGTAATAATATCACGGCTGCTCCTGCTTGTAGCAGGGATTCTACATAATAGTTAGGCAGGTAATATTCCTCACTTTCAATATTATAGTTACTGCAAATTCCTATCAATGGTCGCATTTTATACCCTCCCTTTTTTAAGCAGTCTATGCTTAAGCAGCCCAATAAGTTGTGCAAAAAATTAAGGATTGGGTCTGTCCCAATCCTTTACTCCTTACAACAACTTATACATTATGCTTTTTATGTAACTATAGTTCCTCCAACCCCATACTGACCAGTAAGGCCTTGTCGACCTTTAACATGGTCTCATCTTTTAAAACGGCTATACGCTGTTTTAAGCGGGTCTTGTCTATGGTTCTGATTTGCTCTGCCAGTATTACAGAATCTCTTTCCAGTCCATAAGTTACGGCATCAATTTCTACATGGGTGGGCAACTTGGCTTTGTTAATTTGTGAGGTTATGGCCAGAATAATCGTAGTTGGACTGTACTGATTACCTATATCATTCTGAACCACCAGAACCGGGCGGATACCTCCCTGTTCCGAACCCACCACCGGATTTAGCTGGGCAAAATAAATTTCACCTCTTTTGATCATGCAAATTATCACTCCAACAGTTTTTCTATACAGTTAACCAGGGCTTCTTCCTCTACTTTTAAATTTTCACAGGCCATGTTTAAATTAATTTCGGCCATTTCCAAATAGCCTCTTTTCATCTGCTCTATCAGAAATTTCCTTCTCCGCTCCCCAAGGTAAAACCTGATGGCCTCTCTAAATATCTCGCTGCGATTTTTACTCTCAATAAACTTTATATCATCAACTTCACAAAGGAGATTTTCTGGAATGGTAATTATAATTCTTTTCGAGGATGGCAAGATTCGAGCACCTCCGACGATTAAAAAATCCCACTGATACATCTATTATATTTGTCAGCAAGGGGGCTCGCAAATCCAATAATTACAATAAGTTGTTTTAGCTCCTGCCATTCTTGTAAATTCTGGGTACCCGGGAACCTAATGCGGATACTACTTCATAATTTATGGTTCCCATCGCCTGAGCCAAATCATCGGCGGTTACCCCATCTTCAGGCCGGCCAAAAAGAATTACTTCGTCTCCCTCTTTAACTTCCCCTACCCCACTGACATCAAACATACACATATCCATACAAACATTACCTACCAAAGGTACCAGTTTCCCGTTTATCAATGCCTGCACCCGGTTGGAGAGCAAGCGGCTATAGCCATCGGCATAACCAATGGGTACGGTAGCCACCCGGGTGTCCCGCTGACAGTAATAGGTGCGGTTGTAGCTGATACTGTGCCCCGCGAGTAGCGTTTTGACATAAGTGACCCTGCTTTTCAAGGTCATAGCGGGTATAATATCGAATTTTCCCAGCTTTGTTTGCGGCGAGGGAGAAAGTCCGTATAGTAAAATTCCTGCCCTGACCATATCAAAATGAGCCTCGGGAAAATTTATTAGAGCTGCACTGTTAGAACAATGCTTAAGGGGGATATGTACCCCACGCTCTTCCAATTTGTTAATAAAACCCGCAAAAGTTTTTATCTGCTCCCTGGAAAAACTACTATCTTCTAAATCAGCCTCGGCCAAATGGGTAAATATTCCTTCTATTTTCACCCCCGGCAGAGCAGCTATTTCCTGTAAGAGATCCAGGCTGTTATTTTCCGGTAAAAAACCTATTCTGCCCATACCAGTATCAAGCTTGATATGCAGGTGAACCTGCCGGTTCAGCCTTACTGCTGCTTGAGACATAACCCGGGCTGATTCCATGGTAAATATACAGGGTCTGATATCTTCAGCTACTACGGTTACGGCATCAGATGGCGATATATAACCCAACACCAGTACAGGTATCTCTTCAATTTCCTGCTTCAGCGTTAAAGCTTCATCCAGGCTGGCAACTCCAAAGAAATCAACCTTTTCCTGGCAACAAACCCTGCTCACTTCCAACATGCCATGACCATAGGCATTGGCCTTTACCATAACCATAATTCCTGCATTACCTGCTGCTCTTTTTATTGTAGTCAGGTTATGTTTAATTGCCACTAAATCTATTTCTGCCCATGTTGGTCTGTGATTATCCATTACTTTTTACCAGGGTTTTTAAAATATCATTACGAGTAATTATACCCACTAATTTATCATTTCTTACTACTGGTACCCGATTTACGGCTCGCTTCTGCATTATTTCCACAATTTCACTAACCGGGGTATCTTCTTCAACCACATAAACCTTGCGAGTCATGGCATCTTTCACCTGGGAAGCGGTATATTTTTTTATATCGTTATTAAAACGTATGGGATTATCCAGAAAAATAATACTATCAAATAAAGTTAAATAAAATGGAACCTTTAACTCGCTGGCTCTGACTATTAAATCTTTTTCCGTAATTATACCTACTACATGATCGTCTGCATCTACTACCGGCAGACCACTAATTTTATTATCCACTAAAATCCGGGCTGCTTTATCAACCTTTTCTTCCGGGATTACCGTAATAACATCCCGGCTCATAATCTCTCGAGCTAACATATCCTTGCCTCCAATCTATTTATAAAAACTTTTTCAGGACTTCAGGGAGACATAAAATCAAATCACCCGCTATTAGTCCCCGTTCCCCTTTTATTTCAGCAGCCAGATCACCGGCCAAACCATGGAGATAAACCCCGGCAAAAGCTGCATCCTGCGGTTTTAGGCCCTGGGCAATAAGTCCAGTTATTATTCCAGTAAGGACATCTCCACTACCAGCGGTAGCCATCCCCGGATTGCCGTTGATATTTATATAAACCTCTCCCGAGGGATTGGCCAAAATCGTCTTATTCCCCTTTAGCACCAGGGTTACTCCCCATTTCTGAGCATACGTTTGGGTAATTTCCAAGCGCTGGGATTGAACTTCTTCTATACTTTTACCAGTTAAACGAGCCATTTCACCAGGATGGGGGGTGAGAACAATAGGAACCTGGCGATCTTTTAGGATAGCTACATCGTTTTCCAAAGCATTTAAACCATCGGCATCAATTACCAGGGGTACACCTGATCTTTCCAGTATATAGCGAACTATAGCACCAGCTTCCGGGTAGCGTGACAGACCCGGCCCAATAGCACACACCGATACTGTTCCCAGCAAATTCTCAATAGCCGGGAGAGCCTCCAGGGCAATAGCTGACTGCCCGGTCTCAGCCAGAGGAGCAGTCATTATCTCCATCAGACTGGAATCTACCACTACGGTTAGTGACTCCGGGACTGCAGCCGTAACCAGACCCGCCCCGGTACGTAAAGCCGCCAGGGAAGCCATCATTATAGCTCCTACCATACCAGGTGAACCGCCAAGCATTAGAGCATGCCCATATGTACCCTTATGGGAATTGGCAGAGCGGGGTTTTAGCAGAGCGCTGACCATTGTTTCGCTGATTAAGTTGGTTTTAATGCTGTTATCTTCAAGCAAAACTGCCGGTATAGAAATATCAGCAACACTGAGAGTGCCTGCATATTCTTTCCCCGGTTCCAGAACCAGCCCAATCTTAGGTAAGGCAAAGGTTACGGTATGGATGGCCTTTATAGCATCACCGTGAACCCTGCCGGTATCAGCTTCCACCCCGGACGGAATATCAACTGCTACTACCGGAGCCCGGCACCAGTTGACCATTTTTACCAGCCGGGAATCAAACGGGTTAAGACTACCCTTAAACCCTATACCATATAGGGCATCAACTATTAAATCGGCATTCATCAGGGAGAGCATCAGCCGATCCAGGTCTTTTTCACTGCTCAAAGGTAATATCCGGGCTCCCATTTTTAGCAGTATTTCATAATTTATCCGCGAATCGTGGGTCAGCTCTTCCACTTGCCCGGTAAGATAGGTTTCCACCACCGCGCCCGAATTTATTAAATGCCGGGCTATAACCAGACCGTCTCCTCCATTATTACCCTTTCCGGCCAGAATAATTATCATGCGGTTTTTGGTCTCACCCAGTATTTCTTCGATTACCTCCAGCGTACGTAATCCTGCATTTTCCATAAGTATTAAACTGGGTATACCAAATTCACTACTGGCCCTGCGATCGATATCTTTCATTTCATCCGCTTTAAGCAATTTCATGCTTTCACCCCTTTTTCGCAATTACGGTGGCTATAGCCTGTTCCCGGGAATGGGAAAGGCTAATGGATATTTCCCCGATACCCTCTGCCTGGCAGCGCTGCTGGGCCTTACCATACAGGTAGACCTGCGGCCTGCCATCCTCACCCCGAAGTACTTCCAAATCATGAAAACGTACTCCTGCTATGAGCGCCGGATGCAGCTTACGCAGCGCTTCTTTGGCCGCAAAACGAACTGCCAGCGAAGGATAAGGATTAGCCTTATTCATACAATAGCCCAGTTCACGACTGGTAAATACCCGCTCCAGAAAACGAGGAGTCCTCTCCACCGCTTTTTTAACCCGTTCTATTTCAATTATATCAATACCAATAAGCACTGGAGCCCTCCTTTTCCCTAAATTAAAATTCAATAATTTATAATAAAATTATATTAGTATTATACCCTTCCGTTTCCCAACGTAAAATAAACCCTGAAACCAGTATGATTTCAGGGCCAGGTTACAGTGCTTACTCCTCTGCGTTGGCTACACCAACCAGGTCGGCTTTTTCTTTGTCGGTTAAAATTTTATTCATGTCCAGTAAAATTAAGAGACGACCTTCAATCTTACCCACACCAGTCAGATATTCTGCGGTAATCCCACCGATTATTGCCGGGGGGGGCTCAATATCACTATTTGCCAACCGCAAAACCTCACTAACTTCGTCAACGATTATTCCCATCGTCTGTCCTTCCACCTCTACTACTACACTACGAGTATCACTGGTAATATCTGAATTTCCCATCTGAAATCTTTTTTTCAAATCAATTATAGGAATAATCCTTCCCCGTAAATTAATAATGCCTTCTACGAAATCGGGGGCCTGTGGTAATTGTGTAGGTCGAGTCATAGTTATTATTTCCTGAACCTGGGTAATCGGTACACCATATTCGCAAACCATATCACCCTGCTTCAGCATAAACACCACCAGTTGAATTTCTTCGGCCATTGCTTTTCCTCCTATCCCCTTAAACTCTTACCTTGACCAGCAGAGAAGTTTTTTGTAGATATATATTCATTATACGGTTATATTTTCCTTTATGGTACTAAATAATTTGGCTGTCGTATACGGTTTAAAAACTTATTACCCAACCAGCTTGCAAGAGTTTACTGCTAATAGTATATATGCTGGCTTCTCTGCCTACCCGCAGCCTTCCTTGCAGGCCATAATAGCTTAAACAAGAATCGGAACATAAAATTTCTATTCCTTGTTCCTCCATAATTTTAAAAAAAGGCTCCATTTCCGAACCCTCGGTAGCCAGAAACACCGCACTATTAATCAAAATTATAGTATTAATCATCTCTGTCTTGTGGCAGAGGGTATGAGAGAACTCTTCCATTAATAGATTTCCTACCTTATTATCTCCCTGCCCGAAAAGATTGCTGCTTAATAATAATACAATGCTACCTTCTATAGCATTAATCACATCAAGATCCTGCTGAATTTTTTCCAACAAGTCTTTATTATGATTTTCCAGAGGAAATTGAGACCTGGCTTTAGGCTGCAATTTACTCCGCCCCCATACATTGTTTTGTTTACTCTAAGTGTGGCTTTACTGCACTATTCTTTATTTTAACATGCATTTCCTAATCAATCATCCCCATGGCCCGATAAGTATCCTCGTCCATTTCCCCACTGGGCTCAAGATTGTGCCATACCTGATAATACTTTACCGCCAGCTCAGTCATATTGCCGTAGCACCCGTCAGCCCGGTCTAGCTCAATCCCTAATTCTTTCAAGCGGCTTTGTACATAGACTACTTTTTGTCCTGAAGATCCTTTTTTCAGGGCAACGGGCTTTGAATTTTCCGGAAACATCTTGCCATTTTCTACGATTCTAACCGGAGTTCCATGCGGGATTATGGGATAGAGCTTCTCTACATCACGGTTAAACATCCGGATGCAGCCGTGAGAAGCGTAACTTCCTATCGAGTACGGTTTGTTTGTACCATGAATACCATATATACCCCAGGGTACATTAAGCCCCATCCAGCGAGTACCAAAACCATTACCCCATCCTACCCCTTTGTGTACTACGTTCCACTCTCCCAGCGGAGTAGGGGTTTCAGATTTACCTACCGCCACCGGGTATCGCGTGATTTCTTTATCATTCTGATAAACTACCAGATTACGAGTCTTTACATCAATTACTATCATCATTCTATCCTGAGATTTATTATCATTTATGCAAGGTTGGGCAGGCTCAACTTCCATAAGTGTTTTCCAGACTTCCGGGGTAACCACACCATCATCCTTCATGCCATGAGACAGTTGAAATAGTCTTATATAATTACTGGTTAAAGCATTATATATGCCATCGGGCTGTATATCGTAACCAATTTCTCGCAAGCGGGCTTGTACCAACCAAACGGCTTCACCTTCCAGGCAGGGTTGCTGTAAATAGAGAATGGGATAAGTAAGCTGGTCTATACGCGGCAGGGTTATGTTTTCTTCCTTGCTTTTAGGTGTCGGGGTGGCACCATAAATAGGTACGCTAACAGGTACACTGGTGATTAAGCTGAGAACTAAGATTATGAATAAAATTACTATCCTACGCAAAATAATTACCTCCCGGATACACATTTTAGTTTAGTTTACCCTGGAGTGGTAATTTGCATGACTACAAATTAATTAAAAATAGATTTTAAATAGACGCGGATAACGCGGATTATAATAGGAATTAGGTTACGAATTAGACATACTAATAGAGTACATGGATGCTCGCTACGGTCGCACCCCTATCAACTCTTACTCTGTTGTAAGCATCTGTTCGGCATAGCGCAGGGCAGTAGGAGTTATGGCACAGCCTCCTGCTGCCGTTTCCCGCAAATCAGCGGAAATTACTTTTCCTATGCGATACATGGCCTCTACAACTTCGTCAAATGGTATAAAACTTTTTATTCCGGCCAGGGCCATATCGGCACTGGTCAGGGCGACAGCAGCAGTAGTTGCATTTCTTTTGGAACAAGGGACTTCTACCAATCCGGCAACCGGGTCACATACCAATCCCAGCAATCCCTTTAAGGCTATGGCCCCGGCATCCAGGCTTATTTCCGGACTACCCCCGGCAAGGAAAACTGCCGCTGCGGCAGCCATAGACGAGGCGGATCCGCATTCGGCCTGGCAGCCCCCTTCAGCTCCAGAAAGGGTAGCATTGGTAGCAATAATCTTCCCTATCGCTGCTGCAACAAAAAGCGATTTAACTAGCTTCTCCTGGGAGTAGCCTTTCTCCTCTGCCAGGGCTACCAGGATACCGGGCAAGATACCGCTGGCACCAGCAGTTGGAGCAGCTACTATTTTACCCATGGCAGCATTACATTCGCTTACTGCCAGAGCGTAGGCTATAGCTTTTAAGATAGTTTTTCCGCACAAATTATCCTTTTGGATATAAGATTGAATCTTGCTGGCATTACCACCTACCAGTCCACCGGCAGATTTCAAATCAGGATTAAGTCCCCTGTTTATGGATTCCTGCATTACCTGCAAATTATTCTGCATCAAGCTCCAAATTTGCTCCCGGGTTTGTCCGCTTTCCTCCATTTCACAGCGCAGCATAATCTCATAAATATCCAACTCATAACGCCGGCATAAATCCAACAGCTGAGTTCCCTTTCTAAACTGGTACATGTACAACCTCCTCTATTTAGCCGGTGTTAGCCCAGCATTTATAAACATTACTTCCTTTATTACCTGCAGAGCTTTAATTTCCTCCAACAGCTCGGGTTCTGCTTCCTGGTCACACTCAATCACCATGGAAGCATCGCTACCCCGAGATGAACGAAAAACCTTTAAGAAAGCAATGTTAATATTATAGTGGGATAATATCTCGCTAACCTGAGCTACAGCTCCCGGTTGATCTCGATGAAAGGTTATAATAGTTGGGTAATCACCACTAAACTCTATATCCATACCGTTAATGGAGGAGACTATTACTTTCCCCCCACCAATGGAAGAACCCAGCATCTCTAATATACGTGCATCTGCTCTCTGCATCACTATTTTGACACTATTAGGATGCACCTCCCCCAGATCAGCCGTATGAAAGCTATATTGCAAACCGGCCTCCGTTGCCAGATGAAATGAATCGGCTATGCGTTCATCGGCAGGGTCCATGCCCATTATGCCGCCCAGCAGTGCTTTTCCGGTGCCGTGCCCTTTCCAGGTCTTTGCAAACGACCCATGCAGGTAAAAATCAACCCGAACCGGTTCTTCACCGCAGATGCGCCGGGCAATATTTCCCAACCTGGCCGCCCCTGCGGTATGGGAACTGGAAGGACCAACCATTACCGGCCCAATTATTTGAAAAACACTAATCACAGCTCTAATCACCTCAAACTACCGTAGTCTACTGTACGGAGAGCATATAATCTGTAGGGGCGAACCCATGTGTTCGCCCGGAGTAGATAGCTCTACACGCAACAAGATTCAACCCTCTGGGGTTCAGTGGTCGTTCGGACCACCCGGCACTCAGCCATTTTTCACTCAGGTTAGTGGTTTTATCACTGTTGAGTACCGGGGGGGTTAAGCCCCTACAACTCCTAACGCCTAACGCCTCACCCCTCACTCTAGGCCATTAATCAAGTTCTTAAACTCGAAGTTATTTACAAGACAGCTTTGTTATCAGTGCCTGTTTCCCAATTATTTCCTCCAGAGTCTGTATATCGGTAATTGGTTGCTGGCAGCTAAAGTTCTCGCAGATGTAGACAGTCGCCTCATTATCTATCATTACCATATCCTTTATAAAAGGCACTATTTCGTCCAGGGTTTTCTCACTGGGATCTTTGAAAATGAGAAGTGTATCCGGTAAAAAACGCTCATTAATAGCTTCCATCATAGCCCAAGTATCCTTCTCTTCCCTTTTCCCTACAATAACAATATCTCTTCCCGGTTGCTGATAAAAAAGAGCAGCAGTCAAGAAAAACGTGTAGGCAGTGGGATGCTGGTTAATTCCTTCGGCAAAGGCTCTAATGGATTGCTCAGCTTTCTCTTCTAATAAATGATCACCGGTTAACCGTCCCAGGCGTAAAAAATTCAGAGTAGCTAAAGAGTTGTCTGCAGGAAGTGCTCCATCATATGCTTCCTTGGGTCGAGTAAGCAATTGTTCAGCATCGCTGCCATAGATAAATAGGCCGCCTGTGCTTTCATCCCAGAAATATTTAAGCAAATCCTTATTAAGTTCTAAGGCTGAATTTAGGTATTGATTATCAAAACCAGCCTGGTACAATTCCAAAAGCCCCCATATCATAGCAGCATAATCCAGGGCATAAGCCTTATACATAGCTTCACCATCACGATAACGCGCCAACAGACGCCCATCCGACCGGCGCAGCCTTTCCAGGATAAAATCAGCTGCCCGGGAGGCTGCCAGCAGATATTGTGGTTCATCCAACACTCTGCTTCCATAAGCTAAAGCAGCTATCATCATACCATTCCAGGCACTAAGAATCTTATCATCCCGGTGCGGGTGTACCCTTTTCTCCCGCTCCTGAAAAAGTTTTGCCCGCAGTTCGTCCAGTTTTGCCCACTCCGACTGTGGCGGCAGACCCTTTATAAGATTAGGAATATTTTTACCCTCGAAATTTCCCTTTTCACTAATATCATAGACCTGGTAAAGGTATTGAGCATTTTCCTCTCCTACCACGTCTTTTATTTCTTCCCGGCTCCAAACATAAAATTTACCCTCAACTCCTTCGGAATCAGCGTCCTGGGCAGAATAAAAACCACCTTCCGGAGAAGTCATATCCCGCAAAATGTAAGTAAAAATATCCCGGGCTACTCGGGCGTAAACTTCTTTGCCGATAATTTGGTAGGCTTCCAGATAGGCCAGGGCCAACAGGGCGTTATCATATAGCATTTTCTCAAAATGCGGTACCAACCAATGACGATCGGTAGAATAGCGAGCCAAGCCACCCCCTATATGATCGTAAATCCCTCCCCGATACATAGCCTCCAGGGTCTTTTCTGCCATATCCAGGGCGGTTTTATCCTGAAAGAAATAGTAGCAGCGTAACAAAAAATAGATATTGTGGGGAGTTGGAAATTTGGGCGCCGGGCTGAATCCTCCCCATTCCCGGTCAAAGGCACGGCTCAGGTGTTCCAGGGTAGTTTTAAAAATATCTGCGGCCAAGTCCTGGCTTACACCTTCTTCAGCTTGCCCCAGCATTTCGCTTAATTTATCACCCGAATCTTCAATACGCTGGCGCTCATTCCTCCATAACTCAATAATACGTGGTAACAGTTCGGTTAAACCTGGCATTTGACCTCGGCTATTCTTGGGAATATAAGTAGCGGCAAAAAACGGTTTTTGCTCCGGGGTCATAATAATAGTCAAAGGCCATCCTCCATGTCCAGTTAAGGCCTGGCAAGCCCGCATATAAATACTATCAATATCCGGTCGCTCCTCCCGATCCACCTTAATAGCTATAAAATCCCGGTTAAGTAAGTCTGCTACCTCAGTATCCTCGAAGGACTCCCGCTCCATAACATGGCACCAGTGGCATGTGGAGTAGCCTATACTTAAGAAGATAGGTTTACCCTCTTCTCTAGCCCTGGCAAAAGCCGCATCCCCCCAGGGGTACCAGTTAACAGGGTTATGGGCATGCTGGAGTAGGTAGGGGGATTTTTCATGAATTAGGTGGTTACTAGAATTATGTTCAAGCATAACATCAACTCCACTCTTATGATTATAGCTTTAGTTTGTGGAGTTAGAGGAAGATTATTAGGTGATGGATAAATCTTCTTTACGGTTAATAATTTATTATGGTAAAATATGAGATGTTAAAAGGGAGTAGCTTATTTGGTTAAAGTCAACAATACGACCTTCGGGCCTGGCTTTATATCCCCTAATATATTATCGGGAGAAGCAAGACTTTTAACATATTCCTCATTATGTGGACATATGTTAAAAGTCTTTTCTTTTGGGCATTATTTATTTTAGATGTGGAGGTAGATCCGGTGATGGAAAAGGAATACCGGGATATTGATTCGGCAGTTTGTTTTCATACCATGCCAACGGAAAAAGTATTGGAAAGCCTTAATACTACTAAAGCTGGTTTAACCGAAAGCGAAGCCCTGGTCAGATTGGAGAAGTACGGAAAAAATGAGTTACAGGAACAGGGTCGCCAAACTTTGCTGATGATGTTTTTATTGCAGTTTAAAGATGTGATGATAATCATTTTATTAGTAGCAGCCGCCATTGCTGGATTTTTAGGTGAGCTGGCTGATACTGCCATTATATCTTTTGTCGTATTATTAAATGCAGTTTTAGGGGTTGCGCAGGAAAGCAAGGCGGAAAAAGCTCTGGCCGAGTTGAAAAAAATGTCTTCACCTTATGCCCGTGTGCAAAGGGACGGGCAAGAGCAGAAATTAAAGTCAGAAGAAATCGTGCCCGGCGATATAGTGCTGGTAGAAGCAGGGGATTATATTCCAGCTGACCTCAGACTTATTGATGTGGCCAGTTTAAAGGTCGAAGAAGCTGCTCTTACCGGTGAATCGGTACCTGTTGAAAAGGATATTGATATGATCGAGACAGCGGATATTGTTATCGGTGACAGAGTAAACATGGCCTATCTGGGTACCAGTGTTACTTATGGCCGGGCAACCGGTGTGGCGGTAGCTACGGGAATGAATACCGAGGTAGGTAAAATTGCCGCCCATATCAACACCACCACGGTAGAAGAAACTCCTCTGCAGAAGAAGCTGGCTGAATTAGGAAAATACCTATCTTTAGGCGTGATTATAATTGCAGTCGCTATTTATATTGCCGGCATTATGCAGCAACGAGAAGTCCTGGAAATGTTTATGATTGCAGTTAGTCTGGCAGTTGCTGCTATACCGGAAGGATTACCCGCCATTGTTACGATTGTTCTGGCCCTGGGCGTTCAGAAAATGGCACGCCGAAATGCTATAATTCGTAAGCTGTCGGCAGTTGAAACCCTGGGCAGTACAGAAATAATCTGCTCGGATAAAACCGGTACTCTAACCCTGAATAAAATGACGGTACGGGAAATTTATGTTGGCAACCGCCGCTTTAACGCTGATGATGAGCTGAAAATTGATGCTGACCTGGAAATATTCATGCAAGCGATGACGCTATGCAACGATGGAGTTTTAAGCCGGGGCGAAGATGGCCAGTTAACTGCGCTGGGTGATCCCACCGAAACTGCTTTACTTTATTTTGCTGCCAATGAGGGGATAACAAAAGAACAACTGGAAGCAACTATCCCCAGAACCGCAGAAATCCCCTTTGACTCTGACCGCAAATTAATGACTACGGTAAATAAAATTAATAATACTTATCGTATATTAACCAAGGGTGCACCGGATATACTGCTCAGTAAATGTAACCGGATTCTGATTGACGGTCAGATTAAAACAATGAATGAAACTATCTTTCCGGATATTAAACAGGCTAACACCGGCATGGGCTCCAAAGCCTTGAGAGTTTTGGCCATGGCTTTTAAAGACAGTGAAACTGCCATTGACAATCCCAACCCGGCTGATACAGAAAATGATCTCATCTTCCTGGGCCTGGTTGGCATGATTGACCCGCCACGGCAGGAAGTGCGCGACGCTATAAAAGTATGTAAAGATGCGGGAATCAGGCCGGTTATGATTACCGGTGATCACCGGGATACGGCAGCAGCTATTGCCATTGATCTGGGTATTATAAAAGATTACAGCGAAGTAATTTCCGGCAGTGAACTGGATAAGATTTCTGATCAGGATTTTCTGCAGCAGGTTCATCAATATTCAGTATATGCCCGTGTATCTCCGGAACATAAAGTGCGGATAGTAAATGCCTGGCGGCAAAACGGGAAAATCGTGGCTATGACCGGAGACGGTGTAAATGATGCACCAGCCCTGAAAACTGCCGATATAGGTGTAGGTATGGGTATAACCGGCACCGATGTAGCCAAAGGTGTGTCTGATATGGTGCTTTCCGATGATAACTTTGCTACTATCGTTTTAGCCGTAGAAGAAGGCCGAAAAATATACAGTAATATACGTAAAGCCATACAATTTCTGTTATCTGCCAACATCGGGGAGATACTTACCTTATTTATTGCTACCATGCTTAATTGGCCGATACTGTTTCCGATTCATATTTTATGGATTAACCTGGTTACCGATACATTTCCCGCTCTGGCTTTGGGTATTGACGAAGGAGAAAAGGATATTATGAAACATAAGCCCAGACCTGCAAATGCCAGTATATTTGCCGGAGGTATGGGAATCAGTATCATTTATCAGGGGATATTCCAGGGAGCTCTTACCCTGACCGCTTATTTTATAGGGATTAGCAATTATTCGCAGCCAGTAGCAGTGACAATGGCTTTTGCTACCCTGGGTCTAATCCAGGTGGTACATGCTTTTAATGAAAGATCTCGTTACCAGTCTATTTTTAAGTTGGGATTTTTCAGCAACAAATACCTGGTAGGGGCGGCACTATTTTCCGCTATCCTTATGATAGGCGTCATTATTACTCCGGCACTTAATTCATTATTCCGGGTTGTGCCTCTCAATTCTGAACAATGGAGTATCGTGGTACTGATGTCGGTGTTAAT
>JAQUGU010000185.1 GCA_028683995.1 Syntrophomonadaceae bacterium
AATGCAAATTATAGTTAAAAAACAGGGTATAACTTTTATCGGCAAAGTTAAAGACCTGCCCCGGTTCCTGGCTAATTATCCGGGTGCAACCACCCTGGAGGAATTCATCCGTTACCACCTGCACTAAACTGCATAAATCCGATTTAATTTTTGTCCCCGGGCCAGTTTCTCGGCAGCCTGGGCAGCAGCACCCAGGGCTAAGAAAAACTCCTGTTCCTGCTCTATACCCCGACCCATAGTACTGTGCTTTAAACCGCTATTACGCAGTATATCTAGTATTTCCGAGTTATCCTGCAGGCATATATTATGTTTATCCATTAAATTGTGGGCCTGCAGTTGATTAAGGATATAATCCATTTTATCCCCGGGTAAATCAGGCAGCGGTACTACCGCTTGCACCAGGCAAACTCGCTCTAAAACAGTCAGGCTGTGGTGACTGATACCCCGGTGCCGGGGTCGGGGGTCAGCAAAACTAATACGCGGTACCGCAACCGGTATCCCCCCCAGGCTATGCACGGCATTAAGTATCTGTCCCTGTTCTATACCGGTAAACCCCCAACGGGTACCGGTCCCTACAATACCTGGTCCCATACTTGTAATAATAATATCCGCCTTTAAAACCTTTCGAGCTGCCAGCAAGCCGGAATAAACATTTACCGCTTCCAGGTCCCCGCCAAAAGCATGACCGGTAGTTATAGTACCGGCTATAATACCTTGTTGTTTCAGGTAAGCAACGGTCTGACTGAAAGCTATGGGCAGAGCAGCGCCATCAGTCATAACATAAGCCAGCCGCAATCCCTGCTGCTTCAGGTACAAACATAAAGGGGACAACATGGAATGAAGGGTTGCCACCAGTACCGGGATGTTCTCCAGACTATCCGCTTCCACCATCTCCCGATGATGGGGACTATCCTCCTCCTCCACACTCAGGGTCTTAATCTGCAAAGGGGTATAGCGCATTTTCATTATATGCCCGCCAGGAAACATTTCCTTGCCGGTTGAGTTTAGACTGGAAATAACATAATGATATCCCCCGCTTCCCAGATGCAGGGAAACCGCGGTAGTATTAAGCAATACCTCATCCCCAAGGTTTATATCGCCGGTTAAATCGGGATAAGCTATACACTTCTCTTCCCCGGCCTCTGTTTCTACCAGAAACCCCTGTATCCCGTCCCGGGCAAACAATTCTTTTATTATGGTCCCTCGCTTAATCTCTAACATCAGTACCTCCGTTTGGGGTAAGTATATCTGGGGAACGTTCCTTGTGATGTATTGTAGGTTAAATAAACTTTTTAGCCGGTTTCGCCTGTTCGGGCGTGTAGGGGCAGACCCATGTGTCTGCCCAGCCGACCGCGAACCCGAGGGGTTCATTCTTTCGTTTGAAGAGCTGCCCACCCGCGGGCGAACACACGGGTTCGCCCCTACAGATTACGTGCCCTAGAAAGTGAGAATGCCTAACTCTTTAAATCCGCGCAAATCCTGCCTAATCCGTACCCTATCGAAGCGGAGCCCGCGTCTATTTCCTTGTCTAACAGCTTTCCTCAATTATGGCTAAAATGAGCCGGGCATCCATAACCAGGTCATCAATGACGATATATTCATCGGTAGTGTGGACATTTCTCATCCCCACACCCAGATTGGCACAGCGTATGCCTGCTCCATTAATAACACTGGCATCACTGCCCCCGCCGGTTGCCGCCAGGGTCGGCTCCAGCCCCAGTTTACGGGCAGCTCTAAGCGCTCGCTGTACCACCTCTTCTGCTGGTTGCAGAGCTATCTCGGGATACAGGAAGTCAATTTTCACTTCCGCCTTCCCACCCAGTTTCTCTATTTCATTTAGGAAAGTATCCTTCAAGCTGTTAGTTATACTATCCAGTTTCTCCCGGCTGCGGCTGCGGGCTTCACCCCTTATCCGGCACTCTGGAGCCACAATATTACGGGCCAAACCACCTTCGATAATGCCAAAATTGCAGGTAGTCTCCTCATCAATACGGCCACAGGGCATTTTTGCCAGAGCCATAGCTGCCAGATGGATAGCATTAATTCCTTCTTCGGGATTCATTCCGGCATGGGCTGCCCGCCCCTGGACAATATACTCAATCTCATTCTGGCAAGGTGATTTTATTACAATAGTACCGGGGTCATTGCTATCATCCAGAACATAAGCAATTTTGGATTGTAGCCGACTGAAATCAAATAGCTTCGCTCCCATCAATCCCTGCTCCTCTGATACCGTAAACAAAAACTCCAGCGGGGGGTGAGGTAACTGCCTTTCCTGTATAATTTCCACCGCCTCCAATATAGCAGCTATAGCAGATTTGTCATCAGATCCTAATATAGTATCCCCCTGGCTGCGTATAATCCTATCATCACCAATTACTGCCTTGATTCCCTCCCCCGGTTTCACGGTGTCCATATGGGCAGCAAATAATAGCGGCGGTTTATCGATAGTACCTGCCATCCTGACCAGCAAGTTACCGGATGTACCCTGTAGAACCCCTCCTGCATTATCTTCTTCTACCTGCAAACCATACTGGTTAAAATATTGTTTAAGATAATCCCTGAGCTTTTCTTCCCGCCCGGATACCGAATCAGTCTCCACCAGTTGAATAAACAGCTGTACCAGCCGCTTCTCATTAATCATTTTCACGACTCCTTCCCGCCTGGTCAATTAACCTTAGTAAAGGCACCTGTTCTATGGTTTTAGTTAGCGAAAATTTCTCCGTATATATATGCATAGCAATTAGAAATAACAATACTGCTGCCCGGTATGGCAGAGATAAAAAGATTATGCTGTAATATCCCAGAGTAAGACCAAGCACATTGGAACCAGCATCCCCCATCATGGCCCGGGCCTTCAAATCAACCGGAAAGTAAACCAGTATCGCACCCAGCAGAGGGGTAATTAACAGCCAGTCTACCCTGCCGGCGGCCATAAGTATAATTAACAACAAGAAAAAGAAATAACCCTTAATAGCCCTTCCGGGCCGTAAATCCAATAGATTAAGCATATTGGTAAAAAGAGCTATGATAAGGGTGTTAATCAGAATATCCACCCAGCCATTCCCCAAGGACTCCAGCTGAGATAACGACAGGGCTAGAAAAAATGCGATCATGCCGCCACCGAGAGCCTTCAAACCTCCGGTGGTAAGTTTTCCTTGGAACAGGGCTCCAAAATGCCCCTTAAACCCCAGAGTATCTCTCTGACCCAGCATATCGTCGATAAAACCCAGGAAGCAAATAGAAATGATGCCAACTAAATAGAGGTGAAACGAGAAGTCATAACGCCGGATCAAGACATAAAAAAGAAATACCAGGATTACGCTTACCAGTAAGCTGATACCAGCACTAACCGGTATGTCATTTCCCCGATAATTCTTTCTGGTCGCTCCCGCTGCCAACAGCATATTAAGCAGGAAATATAAGGCTACTCCCTCGACAACTGCGCCTACCAGCATAGCCAGTCCGGCTATAAGCGCAATACTCAAAGGCCACTCCTCCTCAATTTATTTAATACCCGGATAACATCTAAAAACTGCTTACCCCGGTGTAAAAAACCCTTTATATCCCGCCCGGTTTCTTTGTGGCTCATAATAGTGGGAACTTCCATCACCCGTAAGCCCAGGGCCAGGGCTTTAATAGTCATACCCAGTTCCACGCCATAGTCTTCATCAAAAGGGCTCAGCATCTCCAGAGCTCTGCGGGTCATGGCCCGCTGCCCGCTTAAAGGGGCCGTTGCCTCCATTTTACCGGCCCGGCGTATAGCCCAGGCGGCAGTGCCTTTTACCAGGCCGAATCCACCCTTACGAGTCGGCGGGGGAAAAGCGGCTATAGCCAGATCAC
>JAQUGU010000186.1 GCA_028683995.1 Syntrophomonadaceae bacterium
AGATAAACCTCACAGCCAATTATGGGTTTTATCCCCTGTTTTTTGGCTTCGCGATAAAAGTCTATGACCCCATAAAGCACGCCATGGTCAGTGATGGCTACTGCCGGCATATCCAACTCCCGCGCCGCTGTTACCAAATCCTTAATCCGGCAGGCTCCATCAAGCAGGCTATATTCGGAATGATTGTGCAGATGAACAAAATTACTCATGAAAATCTCCCCGGCAGTAGTCTTTAACCTGCCTGGCATACATTGCAGGGACAACACTCAGCCCAGACTTCACTCCAGGTTAATGGCAATTTACCACCGCTGAGTGCCGGACAACGTTAATTCGTAATTTTTAATTCTTAATTCTCAATTCTTATTCTCCTGTCTATTATACCTTTTAAGTAATGCCCCGGGGAATATTATGGTAGCCTGACTTAAACTTTCGGCTGGCGTAGCCTTTTGCTCATCAGGCCCCCAACTTTCCCACAGAGTGCATTACTCAGGGAATCCCAACCCTCATTTTCCACCTGCTCCAGAATACCCAACTCCCGGGCTATTTCCAGTTTAAGTTTATCCCGTTCGCCAAGTGGTTTAGCATCCTTCTTGGCATTTTTCTTTTTTGCTGGCATACATTTACACACCTCCTTAAGTGTTTCCAATACCTCCTCCTCTCTCCGACTTCCTATATTATTTGCATTTAATAACAATATAGACGTACAAAAAGTCCGAGGAGTCCTCGGACTTTTTTGTACGTCTATTATTAAAGGTTTTTCCTCACAAAATCAAAAAGATCCGGTAATTTTCCCCTCCAGTCAGGCGGGTGGCTTAAACCCTTATCTATCAACATATCTTCCACTAGAAAGGTTTTCATCCCAATTTTACTGGCTGGCAAGTCTTCACCGGTATCATTTCCTATCATCAGGCAATCCTCGGGCTGAACCCCGATTCTCTCTGCTATCTCCTCATAATATTGCACATGGGGTTTACAAAAATGCATAAGCTCATAAGAAGTCACTAATTCAAAATCATGCTTTCCCAGGCCAGCCCACCTTATACGATCCTGCAGAGCACTCATAGGGAAAACAGCATTGGTGGCTATTACCACTTTCAGGTCCTTCCTCATTATGTACTTTACCATTTCTGGTATCCCGGGGAAGGGACTGCAAAAATCCTTGAGCCGGGGAAAATATTCCTGGTAATAACGCTCAAAGAAAAATTTAATCTCTTCCAGAGAGTAAGGCCAGTTCTGGCAGAAATCTCTCATGAAAACTTCTTCATTGGAGCTTTTTGGATCCAGGTCAGCAATCATAACCTCAGTGGAACGCCAAACCTGATCAACCAGACGGTTTCCTTCCTTAAAGCCCATCTTAGCCGCCAGTTCCACCATCTTTCCAAAATACTGTTTAAGAAAATAATCCATATCTATATTAAGCAGCGTACCATCAAGATCCAAAAGAACCGCTTTAAACATACTCTGCCCCCCTTATTTAGCAGTTTTACCGACTATTATAGGCTATTGCAGTAATTTAATAAACCCGATTAAGCGCTTTCAAAAAAAATTTTCATTATAAAGAAGGATAATATGTAAATATATAGAAATACATTATATGCGATTTCAGTATTTTTATTAAGGAGGATGATTGCCCTGTGTTTTTTACCTTTTTAAATAAGGATAATCCCGGTTATCCGGACATATCCCTTATGACCGGTTATTATCCTGATGTGGTGCTGACCTATTACTATAATTCTGCGTTAAAAATCCCCCTGGCTACTTATTTACAGCTTAAGCAAATAGCAGCAGAGAATACTAATGCCGGAGCCCCTATCCGGGAATGGGAAATGTTTTTTGCCGAGATTGACCTGGATGCTGATTTGGATAGCTTTAGTAACAATGAATTTCTCCAAACTATCGGACCTTACTACTATCCCCTGACCAATACCAGGATTTATTTAAGCAAAGATACCCCTACACCAGCGCAACTGTTGACTACCGAAGATCTGGCCTACTTGACCAGCCTGGAGCATACTCCGGAATTAAACTCGGAACTTTATTCCTATTATAAGAGTAGAAAGGGTAACAAAAAAGCCGCCAAGAATGAGGCGGAACTAATTAAGGATATTAATATGTGTTTAACCTCCCTAAAAGAGATTGAAAAAGTAAATCGCCATATTAATTTCCTTAATAAATTTCTGGAACAGCGCTATGCTGTTGCCGAAGAGGAGAATTTACAGCCAGCCGAACCTGATAATCTGCCGATAAAACCACTAAGGGAAGAGGAACGGGAATTACCGGTTAGTAATCTAATTCCGTTTAATCTTATTGCCAACCGCAGAAAGAAACAGCACGAGAAGAACAACAGCAATAATTTTAACCATGATATGAAAGTCTATATTATTCGTTATCGGGAGTACGAAAAGGCCTGTGACCGGTTTAAAGCTGTGTTAGAGAACTGGCCTCAGTATTATGAAACCCTGATGGATAACTGTTTCCGGGATATAGAAATGGCTGAACTGAATATTAAAAAATCACATAAACACCTGCAAGTCTATAATACCATTCTGGTTAAATCTTTTATTCACTCTATCTACCTGGATAACCAGACCTTGTCCACCTTCCGCCATTACCTGGAAACCGGCAGGACTCATAACCTGCAGGAGTGTATGAATCTTTATGAGGAAGAATGCCACTGGTCAGAAATAAAGGCCAGCCAGGAGCGAATAGAGAATACCATTTACTTTTTGCAGGGTGCCAATGAAGATTACCGGACGGCCAGTGAACATATTGACCAAATTATTAAACGGGTAACTAATAAAGATAATGAAATGCAAAAAATCGAAACCGGGGTTTAGTACGAAATAAGGCGTTAATGATATGGTTGTTGAGTAATGAATTCGAGGTTAAAACTTGACTGGTGTCTAGAGTGAGGGGTGAGGGGTAAGAGGTTAGGCGTAAGGATTGTAGGGGCAGACCCGTGTGTCTGCCCGGCCGAACAGTAAACCCTGAGGTGAGTCCCTTCCGCGTTACAAAACTGCCAACCCTGGGCGAACACATGGGTTCGCCCCTACAGATTTCGTGCTCCCCGTACAGGAAGCACAAGCCATTTTCATTCATAGTTGCCGCATGCCATTTAGGGTACGACCTTCGGCCATGGGGGATTAATCAGGCCTTATAAGTAAGATGAGCGGTATTGGGTTCCCAGGAAGAAGCGGTGCAGGAGCATTCCGGTGGCAAAGCCACCGATATGAGCCCAGAAGGCAATTTGTCCACAGCTCTGGGCTAAACCGCACCAAAATTGGGTTAGAATCCAGAACCCCAGGTAAATCCAGGCGGGAAAGTTAAAGAGGAAAAATGGCGGAACCAAAGTCAATACCCGAGCGTGCCGGAACATTAGAAAATATGCTCCCATAACCCCGGCAACAGCCCCTGAGGCACCTACCACCGGTATGGTTGAGGTAGGGTTAACCATATAATGAGTAACTCCTGCAGCCAGGCCGCATAATAAATAGAAGAGCAAGAACCTGCCTTTACCCATATGATCCTCTACATTATCACCAAAAAGCCAGAGTATCCACATGTTTCCTATAACATGCATCCAACTACCGTGCAGGAACATAGAAGTAAAAAACGGATAATGCCCGGCAAGGGGTATCTGATGCTGGTTAAACTGTGCCGGTATCATGCCAAACATGTAGATAAGGTCTTCTATACCTGCTCCCAATGTTGACTCAAAATAAAAAATATAAAGATTTACGGCAATCAGGAAAACGGTTACCAGAGGAAAATGCTGGCTGGGGGTACTATCCCGAAGTGGTATCATAAAGGTGCTCCTTTAATAAAAAAT
>JAQUGU010000187.1 GCA_028683995.1 Syntrophomonadaceae bacterium
AGCTTGTTTTGTATGCCTTCCCGCACCAGATCATGCAAGGATTTGCCAAAGATATTGGAGTCCCATATCTTGGTGGGATCTTCCTCGAATTCATCCAGCATATAGCGCACCAGTTCTTCACACTGCTTTTCCGTTCCGATGATAGGAGTAATCTCGGTAGTTATATCGGCGCGGATTATATGCAGAGATGGTGCTTTGGCTCTCAGTTTTACCCCAAACCTGCTGCCCTGCCTGATGAGTTCAGGTTCTTCCAAGAACATCTCTTCCAACCTGGGAGTTACCACCCCATAGCCAGTCTCTCGAACTTCATCCAGTGCCGCTGATACTTTGTCAAATTCTTTTTTGGCCACACTCAAGTCCTTCATCAGCCGCATGATGTCATGGGTTCCGTCAACAGGAAAACCGCTCACTTCACTTAAAGAGCGGTAAAACAATTCTTCCGGGACAGTTACATCAATGGAAGCGGTGCCAGTTCCCAGGCTCATTTCCTCCAGGCTCACATAACTTATGTGTTCAATATCCGATAGTTTTTCTATGGCTTTGTCTATGTCTCTAACCTTTCTTATGCCATTAAGTACTTCCCGGATAGAGTCCTCCAGACTCTCCCGCAGCCAGAATTCCTCGTCCAGTTCATCTACCCAGCGCGGAAGCTTAATGTTTACCTCTTGCACCGGGAATTCGTAGAGTACTTCCTCTAATACTCCCAGCATCTGATCTACCGACATCAATGCCACATCGGCGGGTATGACGCTAACCTCGTATTTATCACTTAGTTCTTCGGCCAGAGTCAGAGTCTCCCGGTCATAGGGGCGAACCGAGTTTAATATGATAATAAAGGGTTTATTTAGTTCTTTTAACTCATTGATAACTCTTTCCTCTGGTTCTTCATAGGCATTCCGGGGGATATCACTGATACTGCCGTCGGTAGTAATTACCAGGCCTATGGTGGAATGGTCGGCAATAACTTTCCTGGTTCCTATTTCGGCTGCTTCCTCGAAGGGAACCTCATAGTCAAACCAGGGAGTTCTTACCATACGAGGTTCTTCATCTTCTTCGTAACCCAGTGCCCCTTCAACGGAATAGCCTACACAGTCCACCATTCTAACCTTCAGGCTAAGGCCATTGGTGGTTGTGATTTCCACTGCTTCATTGGGTACAAATTTGGGCTCCGTAGTAGTGATTGTTTTCCCCGCACCGCTCTGAGGAAGCTCATCTTTGGCCCGTTCCTGGTCATACATATCTTTTATGTTGGGGATGACCATCATTTCCATGAATCTTTTGATGAAGGTAGATTTACCTGTTCTAACCGGACCTACTACTCCCAGATAGATATCGCCTCCAGTTCTTTCAGCGATATCATTTAAGATAATGTTTCCTTCCACTTCTCATTTTCCCTCCCTTGGATTTAGACTTTTTAAAGGCACCCTCCCTCCGATAAACGGATAGCCCTTAACAAGGTTTTCGCTATAACAGTATAAATATATTTATCAATTTCAGGTAATATAACCAGAAAACAAAAAAAGTGTGTTTTGTTTCACACTTTTTTCTCCTTACCACCCTTTTATGTTTACTGCAATCTCTTCCAACTCATGTTTTTTTCGTCGTTTCATTAAGGTTTCCACCGTTTCCCGAGCCAACTTGGCTTCATATAGTATGTTGTAACAAGCTTTGCTTATGGGCATATCCACCCCCATCTGGTCGGCAATTTGGTTAACTACTTGTACAGTATGGGCTCCTTCTACGGCCATACCGATTTCCGCCAGGGCTTCTTGAAGGTTATAGCCCCGGCCCAGGAGTTCTCCTGCCCTACGGTTGCGGGAATACTTGCTCATGCAGGTGACAACTAAATCACCCATGCCGCTTAAACCGGAAAAGGTACGATAGTCTCCACCCAAAGCTACTCCCATACGGGTAATTTCAGTAAGACCCCGGGTCATCAAAGCCGCCCGAGTATTATCCCCAAAACCTAATCCATCGCACATACCAGTGGCCAGTGCTATTATGTTTTTTAGTGCTCCCCCCAGTTCTACCCCTGCTACATCCGGGTTAGTATATACCCTGAAAACCGGCGACATAAAGGTATCCTGAACAAAAATAGCTGCCTCTCGGCTATAGGATGCTACTGTTACTACCGTGGGCATCCCCCGGGCTACTTCTTCGGCATGGCTGGGGCCGGATAATACAGCATAATGTTCTCGTATTTCTGCACCTAAAACATCCGCTGCCACCTGGCTTAAACGCATAGCTGTTTCCATTTCTAAACCTTTGGCGGTATTGACCATAAAGGTTCCCGGCTTCAGGTGGGGAACAAGCATTTTTAATACTTCTCTTACCGCCTGGGTGGGTACTGCCAGCACTATAAGTTCGGTGTCCTCGACGGCAGCTTTAAGGTCGCTGGTCGGCTCCACATTTTCGGGCAGGCGGACACCGGGAAGAAAGCGTTTGTTCTCCCGTTCTGTACGCATTACCTCTATACCATCGTCAACTCTCCCCCAAAGAGCAATTTTCCTGGTTTTTTTGCCAAGTAACAGGGCCTGAGCTGTACCCCAGCTACCAGCTCCCAGTACCGCAATTTTTTTCATGGTTACCTCCAAATATAAGACGCTCGGCCGGGCAGACACATAAGTCTGTCCCTACAATCCCTCAAGCCTCAAGCCTTACCCCTCACTCCTAACTCTAGACAATTAATCAAATTCTAAATTCGCTGTAGGGTTCAAGACAACTCCTTATTAGCGCCTATTTTCTTTTTAACCTCGGTCCCCTATCCGGGCTTCGCTGCCTTGCCTGAGCCGGGAAATGTTTTCCCGGTGGCGATAAACTACGATAAGCATCATTAAAACACTTAATACCACATACTCCCCGGGATAGTGCAGCAGGTAGGCAGCAAATGGTAATGCAATAGCAACTGTTATTGATGCCAGGGATACATAACGGCTAAAAAATGTTACTGCTATGAATAATAATAGTAAGATTACTCCTACTTTGGGCATAAGAAATAATACTGCTCCTCCGGCGGTGGCGGCAGCTTTGCCCCCACGAAATTTTAAAAACAGCGGGTAACAGTGTCCAATGACTGCCGCCAGGGAACAAATAACCACCAGTACAGACCCTCCCATGGCTAAACCCAACCAGGCTGCCACGGCCCCTTTTAATAGATCCCCTAAAAAGGCCAGTAGTCCCGCCCATATGCCCGAAGTACGATAGACGTTAGTTGCTCCTACATTACCACTCCCGCGGGAGCGTACATCAGTATGAGTTAAAAACTTGGCAGAAAGATAAGAAAAGGGTATCGAACCAATAAGATAGCAAAGTATCACCACTAATACTTCTTTCAAAATCCCACTCCCCCAAAATATTTAATGCCTCAATACCGGGTTATCTGTAGGGGCGAACCCGTGTGTTCGCCCTGGGTCTGCAATTTTATCCCCTGGTTTATTGCTCGGCAGGGCAGACACATACGTCTGCCCCTACAACGGCTCGCGTTCCGAGGTTTCACTCGATGGTACCGCTAAGACCACCATTACTCCTTAATCCCGTAGCGGAGGCTTTAGCCTTCACTGCTTTCATTAACAAAATTATAATAAAATTCAGTGTTGTTCATAAGAAATCAGTGTCCTTCAGTGTCCAAAAAGCCTTACTGCTCTTTCCCGGTTTTCTGCCGAACCAGGAGGTGGATAGGTGAACCTTCAAAGCCAAAGTTCTGCCGCAGCACGTTCTCCAGGTAACGCAGATAAGAGAAATGTACCATATCGGGCTGGTTGGCGAAAAATACAAATGTAGGCGGGGCTGTACGCACCTGGGTGGCGTAATATATTTTAATCTTTTTTC
>JAQUGU010000188.1 GCA_028683995.1 Syntrophomonadaceae bacterium
ATTATTCCTCCCGCTCGCATCAGCTCATAGGGTGCCATACTGGCATCTCCTACTATTATTACCCGGTAATCGGAGCTATATGTTCGCAGGACATACTCGGTGTCGGTATAATCATTTTGTATACAGGCGGGGTCATGATAGAGCCAGTCATAAATACAATTATGAAAATAGAAAATCTTCAAATCTTTAAAATGGTTGGAGCGGTTGACTGCCGTAAATAATTGGTTGCACAGGCGGCTATAGGTGAGCATGGAGCCACCCGCATCCATTAACAGCAGTACTTTTATGGCATTATCCCGGGGTCGCTCCCATACCAGTTCCAGACGCCCTGCGTTATCACAGGTTTTATCAACCGTAGCATCCAAATCCAGCTCAGTCCGAGCCCCTTCCAGGCGGCTGGTGAACTGGCGCAGCTTACGCAATGCTACCTGAAATTGCCTGACCCCCAGGGTTTCATCAGTACGAAACTCCTGAAAGCGGCGCATTCCTGCCACTTTAACTGCGGACAGGTTGCGAGACTGTCCACCTATGCGAATACCGCCGGGATGATAGCCGGAATGACCAAAAGGCGAAGTCCCACCAGTACCAATCCACCGATTACCACCATGATGCTCTTCGTCCTGTTCCGCCAGCCTTTCCTCCAGCATGCGTTTTAATTCATCCAGGTCAAGCTGCGTGTGGTTATTCTTCATTTCATCAGTAATTTCCAGTTCCGGCAGCTCTTTATTCAGCCAATCCCATATTTTATCCGGTAGCCCTTCCGGGGTTTCAATATCACCGAAAAAAGCGGCAAAAGCCATATCAAAACGGTCATAGTGAGCTTCCGTCTTAACCAGTATCGCCCGACATAAGTAATAAAAACCAGTCAGGCTGGCTCCGGCCATGCCGCCTTCCAGGGCTTCCAACAAAGCCTGCCATTCATTCATGGAAACAGGAACACCAAAGTTTTTCAAAGTGTAAAAGAATTTAGTAAACATAGAATTTCCTCCGAATAACCAAAAGCATAAAGTCAAAGAGGCGCAAAACCGCGCCTCCCTTTTTCTATTAATAACGGTAGCGATTCAGCGATGAACTGACCATGTTCGGGTTGCGGCTCTGGCTCTTGCCATGGAGCTGATTTAGCAGGGTATCCAGATCCTCGTTCTTCTTCAGCAGGACTCCCAGGAAGGGCATATCCTGTTTAATACGGTTGGGATTTATCCCGCCCACCACCAGAGCTTGCAGCCAGTCAATTAACTCACTGGTACTGGGTCTTTTCTGTATGTTGGGTACATTGCGCAGCATATAGAAAGTCTCCATGGCCTGTTCCAACAAACGTTTTTCCAGGTTGGGATGATGTACCTTGATAATTTTTTCCATACCTTCAGGATCGGGGAATTCTATATAATGGAAAATACAGCGGCGCAAAAAGGCATCCGGCAGTTCTTTTTCGGCATTACTGGTAATAACCACTATAGGCCGGTGAATAGCCCCGATGGTCTCTTTGGTCTCGGGAATGTAAAAACTCATCTGGTCCAACTCCCATAGCAGGTCATTGGGAAATTCCAGGTCAGCTTTGTCAATCTCATCTATCAACAGTACTACTGGTTCGGAAGTGGTGAAAGCTTCACCCAGTTTGCCCAGCTTAATGTATTTCTTGATATTGGCTACATCACCTTCGCCAAACTGGCTGTCATATAGCCTTTGGACAGTGTCATATACATAAAGCCCCTCCTGGGCTTTGGTAGTAGATTTTATATTCCAGATGATAAGCTCCTTATCCAGAGAATCGGCGATACTCTGAGCCAGCATGGTTTTCCCCGTGCCTGGCTCTCCTTTGATCAGGAGCGGCTTTTGCAGTGCTATGGCAATGTTTACACAATTTCTCAAGTCATCTGATACTATGTAGTCCTCAGACCCGCGATATCCAGTGCTGGTCTCATAACGTCTTGCCTTCTTAGTCATTTTTTCTATTCCCCCATTAAACATGCATATTCCCTTATTTACCTCGAATAGTACCAGAAAACCGTATTCCAGTCAATCGTGCCCATGCCGAGTATTTTTAGTTAACTTACCAAGCCGCTGACTTCCCCGCCAGGTATCCGGTGGAAAATGCTGCCTGCAGGTTAAAGCCTCCGGTATAACCATCTACGTCAAGTATTTCCCCGGCAAAGTATAAGCCTTTTACTAACTTTGACTCCATGGTCCGAGGATTTATTTCCTTAACATCCACTCCCCCGGCAGTAACTATAGCTTCGCCAATAGGGCGGGTAGCGGTGATAGTAATTTCCAGGTTCTTTAACAGTTGCAGCAATTTTCTGCGCTCTGCCCGGGTCACCTGGTTGCTTTCCTTGTTTCCGTCTATAGCGCTTAATTCCACTATAACTGGGATTAATTTTTTAGGCAAAAGGCGATCCAGTGAGTTTTTAAACTGGCGCCGGGAATAAATATCCAAATCACGTTGCAATCGCTCATCCAGTTTTTCCTCGCTTAAAGCCGGCTTCAGGTCTATACTCAGCCGTACGGCTTCCTGGCGGCGATAAAGGACTTCACCTATATCCCGGCTCATGCTCAAAATAATTGGTCCGGATACCCCAAAATGGGTAAAAAGCATTTCTCCAAACTCCTGGTTAATACGGCTGCCGTCCAACCGGCAGGCACTGGCCTGAACGTTCTTGAGGCTTAAACCCTGCAGTTCTTTAACCCATTCTTCTTCGGCCACCAGCGGTACCAATCCGGGACGCGGCGGGATTATATGATGACCGGCAGCTCGAGCCCACTCATAACCATCTCCGGTAGACCCGGTACCCGGGTATGACATTCCCCCGGTAGTAATAATGGCGGCCGCACATGGCATAACATCTCCTTCTACCTTGATTCCCTTAACCCGGGAAGCTTCCATTTCCACACCCTGCACCCGGCGCTTACAAATAATTTCCACACCATTATCCAGCATATTCTGGTACAGAACCTGCACCACGTCCTCTGCCCGGCCACTGGCAGGAAATACCCGCTGGCCACGCTCAATAATGGTTGCCAACCCCCGTTTATTAAAGAAACTAATCAAATCCTGATTGGGAAACTGGTTCAGGGCGCTGTAGAGAAAACGTCCGTTGCCAGCATAGCCGGATATAAAGTTCTCCCCATCCAGAGCTGAAGTAAGGTTGCAGCGGCCCTTTCCGGTTAGCTTAAGCTTTTTCCCCACTTGTTCCTTCTTCTCCAGCAAGGTTACCCGCGCTCCATTTTCAGCCGCAACCGCCGCTGCCATCATCCCTGCCGGTCCACCACCAACGACTATCACCTTCTGCATATACTATCCTCCAAAATACAAAAAATAGGACGCTTATTAATTGTCTAGCCCGGTCTCTTCTGTTACAATCTTATTTGTAATGGTAAGAGAAACGGAGGTATTTGTACATTGTCTAAACCGGTCAAAAGTGGAGTTCCAAAATCATTATTTGTCCTTATTATCGTCATTCTGGCTTCTATGTTTTATTATGCCGCATATAGAGACTATTCTAACCCTGAGGTAACGGTAAAGAGTTTTTATCAGGCCTATTTTAAGAGTGACTATGAAACCATGTCTCAAAACCTCAGCGTATTCTGGGGGGTTCAGTTTATGCCCCAGTACATGCTGATGTCTCCGGAGGAATTAATAGAAAACCGCCCCGCTATTGAGGAAAGTATGACTGAGTTTATCTCCAGAATGGAATCAGAAAACAAGGTTCCCGCTGATATGAGCATTAAGGTACTTCCTAAATACACCCAGCGGGCAGAAAATACTGCACTGGTAGCTTATGAATTTAGGCAACAGAATAAGCC
>JAQUGU010000189.1 GCA_028683995.1 Syntrophomonadaceae bacterium
AACTGTATTTTGCCGCGCAGTTCTTTCAAGTCCTTGCGGGTACGGCGCTCTACGAATTCCATAATGGCTTTTTCTACAACTTCCTTTTTAGTTTTTAGACCTGATACTTCCATTGCCTTTTGCATCAAGGTATCGTCTATAACAATATTAGTGCGCATGGTTATACACCTCCTTATACACACAATAGTATGCATGAATTGTTCAGTCAATTCAATAATTTCCTTGATAGATTACATAGCATGTAAGGGATATATAATTTGCCGTATAAAGATGAAGTGTAATAGAATATAATCGTTAAATGTTTCTGGTAATCTCAAAGAGGGGGAGATAATTGGTGAAAAACCGGAGTCTATGGATTGTTCTTGCAGTTGTGGCCATAATCCTCATATCAGGTGTTTCTATGTACAATGGCATGGTTAGTACCAATGAAGCAATTGACAGTAAGTGGAGCCAGGTGGAAAATCAGTTGCAGAGGCGCTCTGATTTGATACCAAACCTGGTTGCAACCACCAAGGGTTACGCTGCTCAGGAAAAAGAGATATTTACTCAGGTTGCCGAAGCGCGCAGCAAACTGGCCGGAGCCAATACCGTGGGAGAAAAAGCTCAGGCTGATTCAGAGCTGGGCAGTGCCCTTAGTCGCTTGCTGGTAGTGGTGGAAAGATACCCGGAACTTAAATCAGATGCCAACTTCCGCCAACTAGCTGATAACCTGGCTGGAACCGAAAATCGCCTGGCGGTTGCCCGGAAGGACTATAATGATGCCGTCCAGGCGTATAACACCCGCATTAAGAGATTCCCCAGTAATATGGTGGCAAATATGGCCGGCTTTACAGCCCGCGAATACTTTAAAGCTGCTGATGGTACCCAGGAGGTACCCCAGGTTCAGTTCTAGCACAAGCCTACTAGTTCGTCAGGAGATGATAATGTGCGCAAGAAGTTATTACTGTTAAGTATGATAATGTTGTTGGTATTTGCAGCCCCTGCGCTGGCAGCTATGGATATACCGCAGCCAGATAGTAATTTCTACTGCCTTGACCATGCCGACATGCTGGCAACGGAAACCGAGAATGCTATCATTAATGCCAGCCAAAACCTGGAGCAAAAGACGGGAGCCCAGATTGTCGTTGTCACCGTCCCTACTTTGGGAGAAGGGGTAGTTTTGGAGGATTATTCTCTGGAACTATTTCGCCAATGGGGAATAGGGGATAAGGAGAAAAATAACGGGGTCTTACTGCTTATTGCCCAGGAAGAAAGAAAAAGCCGGGTTGAAGTAGGTTATGGTTTGGAGGGGGCCTTACCTGATGCCAAGACAGGAAGGATTCAGGACGATAATCTAATACCCTTCTTTAAAGAAGAAAAGTATGACCCTGGGGTCATAAATACCTATAATGCTCTATTAAAAGAAGTGGCGGCAGAATATGATATTCCCTATGAGCCGATTTCATCCGGCACATCCAGTCCACCTGCAACCAATAAAAATGGCCTGTCCTGGCCTGCTATTATAGGCATATTAGTGATGTTATATATTATATTCCGTATGATTCGTTCAGGTGGCTCTTCCGGTGGAGGGCCTCGCAGTGGTGGCGGAGGAGGATACTACCGTGGTGGAGGTGGCTACTTTGGTGGCGGCTTCGGTGGTGGTGGAGGTTTTGGCGGTGGCGGTTCCGCAGGCGGCGGAGGCAGCAGCCGCGGTTGGTAAGGTGTGAAGTCAGGTAGTGCTTTAACGTACCTGGCTTTTGTTTTGCAAAAGGACGTAGAATTTCTCTATGTTGGCATGTTTACAAAAGAAGTTTGGTATTAGTCCGATTATTTGATAAAATGAATACAAACATTTACTTACATCTATCCATGCAACTGGAGATTTTACCGGAGGGGGGGGACAGAATTAGCATGTCGGATTGTTTGTTTTGTAAAATTGTGACAAAAAGCATACCGTCCAAAATAGTATATGAAGATGAAACGCTTATTGCTATTGAGGACATCAATCCTTCGGCTCCGGTGCACGTTCTTTTAATCCCTAAAAAACACATTGCTTCCCTTCACGATACTAGTGATGCTGATAAATCGCTTCTGGGTCATATTCAACTGGTAGCTGCACAAATAGCCAGGGAGCAGAATATCGCTGTAGATGGATATCGTCTGATTAATAATTGTGGTACCATGGGTGGACAGGAGGTTATGCACCTGCATTATCACCTGCTGGGTGGCAGGGAAATGCTCTGGCCTCCGGGCTAAACTTGACTTAAACGGCTACATGATAGTAAAATATATGGGTATTTATTTCAGCCTAGTCGGATGAGGGGAGGGAAACAATGAGCGAAGTAAAAGTAGGAAAAAACGAATCCCTTGATAGTGCTCTTAAGAGATTTAAACGTTCCTGCCAGAAGTCAGGGGTTATGCAGGATATTAGAAAACATGATCATTATGAGAAGCCAAGCATCAGGAGAAAGAAGAAATCTGAAGCTGCCCGTAAGAAAAAGAAATTCTAAGTGGTCAGTGTTTCAGAAATACCTTCCCGAGCAGCTGAGTAAAGACAAATCGCATTAGTGGTAAGGGATGTATAAAGAAGAGTAACCGGTCCGCAGGACATGGGTAGAGTAAAAAGTTCTTATGCCAGGCATTAAAGGCCGGCAGACGACCATTTAACCAGATAAATGGTACGGGGGTTACTTAAAACCGAAAACAGGCTCGGCAAGCGATAGACGTTTGCCGGGCTTTTTAATTTGTTTTTAAGCTTGAATCTGGGACTGCAGATGTATGATAATGATAGAAATGTAATCTAATAAAGGCTCTAAAGGGGTGAAGGCTATGAGTTTTATGAACAGGGGCATGCAAAACAAAAAACAAAAAACCCTGGTCGCAATTATAGTAGGGGTAGTTATATTATCATTTCTAGTAGGCATTGTGGCCGTATCTTTTTACTAACTTTACATCTCTTCCTGATTAGAGTGTCAAGGGGACGGGGTTGTTGACACACACTAGTGTGTGTCAACAACCCCGTCCCCTTGACACTCTGACCCTTTCTTTAGGCTTTGGCCGGGAGAGGGTCTTATTTTTGAATGTACGCCGCTTTAATGACATATATTTGAATGGAAGGTGCTAAATAAGGCCTGAAAGAAATGGGGGTGCCTTGATGGAAAAACGTAAAGACGCCATCCGGCAGGCTATGGCAGAATTTCTGGATATACCCAGGGATCTGGTGCTGGATTTACCCAAGGTGACAGTAGTGGGTAGAAATGAGCTGTATATTGAGAATCACCGGGGGGTTATTGAATATAATCTTAACCGCCTGCGGGTAAACTTGAGCCGTGGTTATCTGGAGATTGAAGGAAATGAGCTGGAGATTAAGGCTTTGATGGCTGACGAAATGAAAATTACCGGCGAAGTACTGGTTATAAAGTATATGGACTAACGGGAGGGAAGCATGGCTAATAAGCTATTTGACCAGGTAGGGGGAACTATAAAGGTTGCGCTTAAGGGTAAAAATCAAGAAAAAATCATCAATATGGCGTCCAGCCGCGGGATATATATATGGGATATTAAAAAAAGCGGGGATGATTTGAATTTTAAGGTGCGAACCAGCGGTCTAAAAGCTCTGCAGTCTATTAGCGAAGAGAATGGCTATGATCTTGATGTAACGGAAAAACAGGGGTTACCTTTTTATCGCAACCTGTTTCGAAGAAGATTAGGATTTTTTACCGGGGCCTTAATCTTCATCCTGGCCCTTTATATTATGTCCTCATTTGTTTGGTTTGTAGAGGTTAATGGTAATAAGAAGGTAGAG
>JAQUGU010000190.1 GCA_028683995.1 Syntrophomonadaceae bacterium
CTCCTTTGATGATGTAGACATTCATTCCAACCGGAGGGGTTATTACCCCCATAGCCACTACCAGCACGATTATAACTCCGAACCAAATAGGGTCATAGCCCAGGTTGTTTACCACTATCGGATAGAAAATGGGAATGGTAAGCAAGACCAGGGCCAGGGCATCGATAAAACAGCCCAGTACAAAATAAATCAATAATATGATAGCCATAATGGCTGCTGCCGGCAGAGCCAGATCTCCCGCCCAACTGGCCAGCTCAAAAGGTATTCGACTTATAGCCATAAAGCGACCGAATATTACGGCTCCGGCAATGAGCAGCATTATCATGGCGGTAGTTCTGGTGGTATCCAAGAGGGATTTTTTAAATCCTTCCCAGCTCAGGGAGCGTCCCAGCAATGATACTAGTAAAACCCCGGCAGCACCTACTGCTCCCGCCTCGGTAGGGGTAAACCAGCCTGCAAAAAGCCCGCCCATGGATATGGCAAAGATAATCAAAACCTCGCCCAGTCCGCCTTTTAATGCAGTCAGCCGTTCCTGCCAACCAGCCCTGGGTCCCGCAGGTCCCAGGTCGGGGTTGCGCCGGGTAAGTATAACTATAGTTAACATATAAAGCGACATGAGCAGTATGCCGGGTAAAATCCCGGCTATAAACAACCTGCCGATAGACTGCTCGGTGGACATACCATAAACAATAAAAATAACACTGGGGGGTATGAGTACTCCCAGTACTCCGCCAGCAGCAACACTGGCCGTAGCCATAGCATCTTCATAATGATACTTTTTCATCTCCGGCAGAGCAATAGCTCCCATGGTAGCGGCGGTAGCAGTATTAGAGCCACATATAGCGCCAAAAACTGCACAGGCCGCCTGAGTGGCTATGGCTAGTCCCCCGGGTCGGTGCCCCACCAGTTTATAAGCGAATACATAAAGCCGGGTACCAATACCGGAATAATAGGCCAAAAATCCCATCCAGACAAACATGGCAATAACACTGAGGTTATAGGCGGAAAATGTACCATAAATTTCCCCTGCTACCATGTTCAAAGAAATTGCTGACGTGGTTAAATAGGCAAAGCCGGCGAAACCAGTTAAGGCCATAGCAAAAGCAATCGGCATCCGCATAAATATAAGTATTAGAAAAACGAGTATACCTATAATTCCTATAATTGATGAACTCATTTTGCTATCCTACCTGACTTTAATAATAACTACAATCACAGAAATCAACCTTTAAAGCACAACACATTCCCCAGCACTCAGCGCTACACTCGCCCTGCACCCCGAGTAGGCCTTTTACTGAGTACTCAAATTATACTAATGAAGGGAAATTACCTAATAATAATTCGTTCACCAGTTAATATAACGGGGTTTGGGGCAGTGGCTTTATCTTCATTAATGTTTGCAAGTACTATGAGAGTATAAACGGCATATATACTGTTAACTAATTGCAATAGTATGACCAGGCAGATTGCCACCAGTCCCAGAGCAATAATATAGGCCACCGGAGACAGCGGGATTTGGCTGGTTGCTGCCACCAAACCGTTGGCATTCATACTGTCGGCAAAACCTATCATATACCAGGCAGCGAAACCCCAGAAAATTAGAGCTATGAGATTAATAATTAAATTGGTCACCGATGCCACTGAGGCCGGCATTTTATCTACGAAAAATTCTATTGCTATATGGCCATCCTGAAATGCGCAGTAGGCAATGGACAGACCAATGGTTAAAGCAATCAAAATGTTTACATAGTCAACGGTCCCTACTAATGGCTGCTTAAAAACCGCCCGCAGGATGATGTTACTAACTATCAGCAACATCATTAGTACTATACAGAAACCGGCTAGCCGATCCATTACCCGGCTCAAGTTTTCTACCAGGCCCTCCAGGCTCTTCATTATAAAATCCTCCCCTGCTTTCTACTTATATTGCTGGTTATATTTATCAGCCAGTTCCTTTACCCGGTCCAGGGTTTTCTGTCCGTCTACCCCAAATTTACTCATCTGGGTTACATAATTAGCCTGAACCGGCTCAACCAGTTTAATCCAACGTTTTGTTTCCGTCGGACTCAGGGTGATAATTTCCATCTGGTTTTCCTTTATAGCCCCGTTCATAGCCTCCTGATTCTGTTTATCCCACAAACCGGCAGCAACCTCATCGAAGAACTTGGCCGTGACTTCTTCTACTACTTTCTGGTTTTCCGGGCTCAATGAATCCCACTTATCTTTGTTCATAGTTACAAAGAAAAGGGTATTGTAAAGGAACGGGCTTTTGGTAATGTATTTGGTCACCTCAGCCTGCTTCCAACCTTGTAAGACCTCTATAGGTCCCAGATTACCCTTAACCATGCCTTTAGAAAGTGCATCATAAGCATCAGACTGGGGCATAGCAATGGGAGTAGCACCGACGCATTCCAGGGTTTTGGCGCTGAGGCCGGTAGCCCTGATTTCCATACCTTTTAAATCCTCCAGCTTGCGCACCGGTTTCTTGGTATAGAGGTCGCCTGGTCCCGTGGTCAGTACCATAAGTAGTTTGGTGTCCTGCACTTCTTTAGGGTTAAATTCTTGTATTCCCTCCCAGGCTACCCGGCTGGCTACCTGAGAATTGTTATAGGTAATACCCGGCAGTTCGAATACTTCCGATACTGGGAACTGTCCCCGGGTATAAGAGAAACAGGAGATACCGATATCAGCCCTTCCATTTTTTACTCCTTCATAAATGGCAGCCGCCGGTATCAAGCTTTCTCCGGGATAGCTGGTAATTATCACCTGACCGTTGCTGGCTTTTTCAATCTCCGCCGCCCAGGGCTGCACCAGTTGAGTTTCTGCCGGATGGGTACTGGGCCAGAAATGGGCCAGTTTTAATTCCACCTGTTGCCCTTTCACGTTCTGGGAACTTACCGGCTGGGCTTCTTCTTTTTTGCTGCATCCCGCAACCGCCATAAGCATCATTACCAGCAATAAAGCCAGTACTTTCTTACCTCCTTTAAACCGTCCTGCTCCGCTCCTTCTCCACATTTGTTTCACTACCATACTCCTCCTTTTTTTGGCAATTAAAAAAACTCCCGCAGGAGTTTGTAAGAAATGCAAGCATACCATTATCCAAGCAAAGACATAAAGGTATACTGCACCCTTATTCCTACCGTTCTAACCTTCCTACCATTTGTTCTTTTGTTCCCTACTAAACCTATTTTTTACTAAACCATGACGGAACGGCACAGGGGCCGTTCCCTACTGTTCTACGGTTTCGCCCTATGGGTATCACAATTCAGGTTGCCACGTCATAGAACCGTACTGCCAACTAAATTAAACCACCTGGGGTACGATTTATTTCAAATAAATCCGCTCCCTTAATGGTATCGCGTTAGCGCTACATCAGTGTGCCGCGGCATCTTATAGCGGGGTAAGGCTTCACAAAATGCCATAATGGCTTCCTCATCAGCTTCCCGTCCATCCTGGCATTGCGGGAAAGCATCTCAGTTATCGGCATTGCTCTTACTCCTTCCTACAATACTACAAAAAAAGTCCAACTCTTCCGGCAGAAAAGCTGAACTTTAGCAATCGTAATATGCTACCGTTCTTCCATCCTGCCGTTGTATACTTCCTTCGCCAGTCACTATCTGGCAAAGAGAACAATCAAACCGTCAAACCATACTGCTACTATTATAACTATATGTTGCGAATTTTGGAATATACTTTTGGCAAAAAAGTTCTATATCCCACCTTTTATCTCTTATAACACTTCTTAACTTTGACAGGTCCCATTAATTTAGGTTAAAAAAGAA
>JAQUGU010000191.1 GCA_028683995.1 Syntrophomonadaceae bacterium
AAATTATAATGATTACTATGGAAAAAAGCAGCAGAACATTCCAGATAGTTCCCGCCAGGGCCAAAGCAGCCTCTCGGCCCTCCTCTACCTGCTTGCGTATAAACTGCGGTATCACCACCGTACCAATGGCTCCGGCGATGGTAGCGATCAAAAGCGAAGGAATCGATAAGGCTACAATATAAGCGTCAACATGACTGCTGGTGCCGAAGACACTGGCTATCGACATCTCACGGATAAAACCCAGTATCTTGCACACCACCGCCACCACCGTAACTGCAAGGGAGGTGCCCAGGACAAAGCTTTTATTTGATTTCATCAGCAATTACCTCTCCTGGCCCGATGCCCTCAGCACTTCATCATATACGAGCAGCGTTTTCTCCACCATTTTATCTGCGGTGAAGTTGTTTATAAACCGTTCATAGCCGGCCTGGCCCATGCTCGAACGTAAGTCCCGATTGCAAACCAGCTCTTCTAAATAATGGGTCAGTCCCCGGCTGTCACCAGGCTTGACCAGATAACCGGTCTGGCCGTCTGCAACGGCCTCCCGACAGCCCCCTACATCCGAAGCAATCACGGGCAGGCCGGCCCGCATAGCCTCCAATATCGTAATTGGGAAACCCTCCCAGTGTGAGGTCAGGACAAATATATCAGCCTGGTTCAACAAATCCTCCACATCTGACCGATCCCCTAAAAACTTGATTTTATCACTGATACGAAGCCCGGCGGCATAATCCCGGACCAGAGGCAGCAACGGTCCGTCACCCACCAGAACAACCTCAAAGGGATGGTCAAGCTGCATCTCGCTGACCGCCTGGAGCAGCAGCGATTGGTCCTTCTGGGCCGAAAAACGGGCCACCATTATCATTCTTATCGTACGATCAGCATTGCTCTTCCCGGCATCTTCACCCTGATAAGCGCCGGGCGGTATGCCGTTATGAATGGTTGTCATACGCTGTGCAGCAGCCACCCTGTATCGGCAGGCCAGCTGGAAATCATAGTCGGAAACACATATTAGCCGGGCGGTCCACCGGGCTGCCCATCGTTCCAGAATCCGGTAGAGCAATCGCCGCAGCGGCGCCACCCCTTCCGTAAATGCCCATCCATGTACAGTAAAGATGACCGGAATACTAGCCGCCCTGGCTGCCAGTCGTCCCAGGAAGCCCGCCTTACTGGAATGGGTGCATATTAAATCAGGCTGCAATTCATTAATCAGTTGCTGGATTTCCCGGTAAGCATGCCCATCCCTAAACAGGCTGATTTCCCGCTGCAGCGAAGGGACTATATAAACCGGTATGTTCGCCTGTGCCAGTTTATCCCCCAGAGTTCCCTTTTGCCCCATCGCCACCAAGGGTTTATATCTATCCGGCATATGAGTGCACAAATCGTATAAATGAGTCTGGGCGCCACCTGATTCGCCGGTGGTAATTATATGCAGTACCTTGTTTTTATTCACAGCCAATGCCATCCTTCATTTTTTCCCCGGGAATGCTTCCGTACTATCCAGCCTTCTTCTCATCCCGTTTTAGCAAGATACTGCTGCCTGCATTCGCCAACAGTAAAATCCCACCGCTAGGAGGCCTTTTTTCTTTGCAGCATGACCCGGGCGGTTCTAAGCAAAATCACGATATCCATCATCAAGGACTTCTTTTGGGCATAATACAAGTCATAGCGCAGCTTATTGGATGGATCTGTTGTGTAGTTGCCCTCCACCTGGGCCAGGCCGGTTACACCGCCCCGAATCTGATGGCGATATTCAAACTCGGGGATTTCTTCCCGGAACTCATTAAGGAAAAAAGGTCGTTCCGGCCGGGGTCCCACCAAACTCATATCACCTTTTAAGACATTTATGAACTGCGGTATCTCATCTAATCGAGTCCGGCGCAGGAAACGTCCGACCCGGGTTATCCGTCTGTCCCCCGCATCAGTCATAACCGGCCCCGATAGCTTCTCCGCATTCAGAACCATGGTTCTGAACTTATACAGGCTAAATACCTGGCCCCTCATTCCTGCTCTCATTTGAGAATAAAAAACCGGGCCGGGAGAATCCAGCTTAATAGCCAGAGCTATCGCCAGGGCCACAGGCATTAATATAACCAGGCCCAGGAGGGAGAAAACGATATCCGTAATCCTCTTCACTACTTCCGGCTTACCTTCTGCCAGTATCCCCTGTAATTGCATTATGGGCACATCGCCCGCACTTACCATCTTGGCCTGCTGCAACAAAATCTCATAAATCCCCGGCACCAGCATTATCATCTTGCCTTCATCAAGGGCGTAACTTACTATGGCATCTCTTTCCTTTTGCCCCACTGAAGAACATATTAAAATGACTTCTATTGCTTTGGAACCTGCTGAGCTAATAAAATTACTCCAGCTCTGACTAAAATTATCCTTATTATTTAAGCGGATTTCTTTGGTAACCAGCAGTCCTTTATCCAGGGAAACATTGACCGAATCCAGCAGTTTTCTAATTTCACCCGGGTAGCCGATGATAAGGGCCTGGCGGGGATTTTTTATCAAAAGTCCTTTTTTCCACACCACATACCGCCATATCCCCAGCAGCAATAGCTGCAAAATACTGGATATAAGGAAAATTGAGCGCGGAACCGCAAACTGTCGGAATAGAAATGACAGACTGACATTAATAATATCAGCCAGAAAAACAATGCAAACCAGTGAAGCCAGTATCTCATCAAACTTTATGTATATTGAATAGAGATCGTAGACAATTAACAGTATCATGAATACCATTATAAACCAGGGCAGCATGAAGGTGAACGGCTCCACGTTTCGAGCGGGCAGTTCCCACCCATAACGCAGATAAAAAGACAGGTAAAAAGCCATCACATAGATGGCAATATCCGCCAACGCCAGCAGTATTTTATTCAACCTGACTGAAGAAGTCATACCTTCCCTCCCGGAACACATTCCCTCTGGTGCTTATGTTTCGATATGAAAACATTTTACCCTGTAATAGATAGTTTGTCCCCGCTTATATTCTTTCTACAGATAAATGTACATTTACCGCTTGGTGATAAACCTGTGCCGGGCAGGAGAAACTTGGCCTACTCCGGGTGTCCGTCGGCTCCAGCTGCCGGGATGACTGACTATTCCGGCCTCGTATTCTTTCGGCAGCGGACAAATCCAACCCTCCCCCAAGGCACTTATGGGCAGTTGACATCAGCATCACATTATTAGCGGCCCGCAAATTCAACCCCTTTAAAATAGGCGATCGTCCTGCGCAAGCCTGCTTCCAGACCCACAACCGCTTCCCAGTTAAGATTGCTTTGCGCCATTCTCAAATCAGGTTGCCGCATCCGGGGATCGTCCATGGGCAGTGTTTTAAATACTAACTTGGATCTCGATTCCGTGAGGCCTAAAACCTTTTCAGCCAACTCCTGAATAGTAATTTCGGCTGCATTACCCAGGTTGACCGGGCCAGTAAATCCGGGGGCTGATTCCATCATTTTTATCATCCCGGCCACAGTATCATCCACATAACAGAATGACCGGCTCTGCCGGCCATCCCCATAAATGGTCAGGTCTTCACCCCGCAGGGCTTGAACGATAAAGTTGCTTACCACCCGTCCATCATTAACACTCATAAAAGGTCCATAGGTATTAAAAATACGCACTATCTTAATATCGATGCCATACTGACGATGGTAATCCATGAATAGCGTCTCGGCACAGCGTTTGCCTTCATCATAACAGCTGCGGATACCAACCGGGTTTACATTGCCCCAGTAGCTTTCCGCTTGGGGGTGAACC
>JAQUGU010000192.1 GCA_028683995.1 Syntrophomonadaceae bacterium
TTTCCCCACTCAGCACCTTGACGTATTTACCTGCACGTCCTGATTTGATGCTCTCCACCTCCAAAATGAAATATATACTTATAATTATAGCGCTTATTTCATTTTGTAGTCATTTAATGAAATAAATTATAGTTAAGCACTTGCCTTTATTTACTATTGCTCCGGGTAATATTCTCATCCGAGACTTCATAGCCATCCTCTATGAATTTCCCTAATCGCTTAATAATTTGATACCAGGCATCTTTGTATTCGCCCAAAATAGCCATAATAGCTTCATTATGTTTTAATCCTTCCTCGTAAATACGAGTAGCTATTTTCTTGCCTTTATCGGTAATATACAGGAGTGTTATGCGGCGGTCCTGGGTGGATGGTTTGCGTTCTACCAACTGGTCTCTTTCCAGGCGATCGACCATAGTAGTGAGGCTGGAACTTTCCAGGTTTGCCCGCTGGCATACTCTGGTGAGGGTCGAACCGTCTTGCTCCAGCAGGGACACCAGTATATAAGCCTGTCCCATGGAAATATTATAGTGAGCGAGATAATCGTTGCCCTGTTTTTCCAAGCCTTTCATAACCAGTTTCATTTGATAAGGAATAAATTTACTGAAGTCTTCCATAATTCCCCTTCTTTTTAGTGTTTTTCTTAATGTTGCAGGAACCAGAATATTATGTCAATAAGCGGAGGCGCTGGTCTATTTTATTATATCTCAAACTTAAATAATTTATCTCCATTCGAGAATTACGTGTTGCTAATAAATTTTCTGAAAGCTATAATTAAGATTACTTATGAATACCAACGTAAATAAAGTATCCGAAAGTGTATAAGAATTATGAGACATCAAATTGACCGTCAGATACAAATTATAGAATTTCCCGGTTTTCATTATGCCAACTGCAACTGCCTGCTAATAGAGGACGATGTGCGCTGCCTGATTGAAACCGGATTTCACGAAAGCAAACTGGAGGACCTGCAGAAGTCGCCGGTGCAGCTGATCGTAAACTCGCATGGGCATGGCGACCACTGCCGCTATACCTATCTGTTTCCGGAGGCCAGGGTGCTAATGCATCCGAGTGAGCACACCTTCGTTGGTTCAGCACAAGCCTATCTTAAGGAATTTGCGTTCGACAAATTGGTTGGGCAGGAGTGGTTAGAACTCTTTCTGCAGGAGATGCACTACCGGCCTATCCATGTGGATGGGGATTTGCAGGATGGGCAGGAGATATGCACGGGCCGCTGCCGTTTCCAGGTGCTACATATGCCAGGTCATAGCGCCGGTCATTGCTGCTTCTTTTTCCCGGAGCAGGGTTTTGTGTTTACCAGCGATATTGAATTTTCCGAGTTTGGCCCCTGGTATGGCATGGTGCATTCTTCAGTGTCCGACCAGCTACGCTCCCTGGACCGATTAGCCGCCATCGGGGCTGACTATTATATCAGCGGCCATCATGTGCCCGTGGTTCGCGACCCGGGTGGTCATCGCCTACGGGCTTATCGTAACACAGTGTTAGAGCGCCAGCGCCGGGTGGCACAACTATTGTATGGGGGACGCAGCACGGTAGAGGAAATTGCCAGGGAATTGCCGATCTACCGCCGTCTACCTAATCCAAAACCGATATTCTGGGCTTATGAACTTATGATGGTTTATCACCATCTGCTCTATCTGGAGGAACAGGGATATGCCGGCCATGACGGATACACATGGTTTCCAACCAAAACAGGTATCGGTGCGGGGCACCTTTCTCTATAAGAACACAGAGTAGATTCACGACCTAACCTGGCCACCTGCTATTTGCCATTTTACTGTATTGCGGCTTTCTTACGACGCTGTAAATCTTCTACCACCTGGGCCAGGTAAGGAGCCCAGCCAGTTACTTTGACAATTAATCGGATTTGGGGGTCCCCGGGGGGGCCAACTCTTAACACCCGGGCCTCATACTCCCCTGAACGAACCACTTCATCCAGATAGCGACTGTAGTATACAGGTACATACCCCAGCATGATATCACTCGGACTCCTCACCTGAATAGCAAAGGAGTCATAGGGATTATCCGGTTCGAGGACTAGCCGGATTAATGTGCCGGGAGATAATTCGTTGATGGCTTGCTCTCCCTGGTAATGTCTCCATCCAGCGACATTGAAATCAACATCGAAATCACCATCACGTGAAAATATAAAGGGCGTAACAAATTCTATAGTATCTGTAGCCAGCCGTCCGCCTGTTGCCTGCAATAATTCCAGGGAGGTACAACTTTCATTAAGCCCCAGCTCTCTTGCTAATTTTGCGAAATCCGGCCGTCTGCGGTTGAGAAGACGTCGCTCAAAAATATAAAAGAGTTTGGTGTTAGAATAAACCTGCATTTCCGGGAAAGGTACCAGGCGAGTAAATCCCAACTTTTCAGCCCGATCTATCCCGCAGTGGTTTATTTTCCGGGCACAATCCTCCGAGGAGTGGATATATCTGAATTTATAGTCATTTTCATACCACAATTTTCCTACTACATAGCGCTGTCTACTCTGGGGTTCTTTCCATACCAGCCATAGTTCAATTTCTTTTTCTCTTACCACTTAATTCACCAGCCTTTCTATACAAGCTTTCCGTTTCAGTAATAACCTGAACACGAATTCTTTCCTTAAATCAGACATGATATCATCAGGCATTAATTTTATAATATTCCACACTGAATCTTTGTTCAAAGCACTAATTGTTTTTGTTGCAGTCCTTAACCCCATATCTTCTCGGTTTTTAATACCGGTTATAAGGTTAAAATGATTGATTTTATGGCCTTCTTCCAGCCGTATCAAACTCATACCCCGGTTAATAAAAGCCTCGAACATTCGGTTATTGGACATTATCTTTCTTACTCGGTCTTCATTCAGATTCCAACCCAGAGAAGAACCATGATCATACAATGGGGCCAAACGCACCTGATCTTCCTTAAAACATAAGCCCCAATTATCCTGATGTCGGTCGGAATTGGCCACCAGAGCATCAAAGATAATCATATTCAGCAGGTCAGGCAACAGTCCATAAGGCTCAACAATGGTTCTAATACGCTGAAACGTGTATCGCGGTACTAAACTGGGTTTACCCGAATCAGCCTGGTAGTCTTCAAAGAAATCTCCACCTTCTTTTAATTCTTCGCCGGGATGCAGAAAATTATAAGCCAGGATCACCGACTCTCCTTTGCAGCATCCAATATCTACCCGCATAATAGGTATATTTAACAATCCACCTAGTTCACTGCAGATTTTTTCCGCATAAACCTCACCTAAACCATAATTAGGCCATTTGACCAAAATCTGTTCGCCGCTATCCGCATTTTCCATCCATTTCTTCCGTCTGGTTCCACTAGCCTGAACCAACAGATTTTCCTGCCAGTTGGCTATATTAATAATTGGATAGATAAAGGATTCCTCCCTATATAATAATCAAATATAATGACAATTTGTTGTCATCTCCCACTTAATCTGGTAGAACAAATTTAGAGTGAAATATATATTTCTACTTTACGGTCGTTAAGTCCTTCCACAAAATAGCTTACCATACTTTTCTTGCCGAAAGTTCAAAGGGAAAAGCTTGGAGATATATTTTTGGACCTCTCTAACATTAAAAATTACATTAAATGGCCCCTTTAATTAAAATATACCGGGGTCAAAAAACCCCGGTATCGTTTGATTTCAATGGTGGGCGCGGAGGGTTTCGAACCCACGACTTCTACCGTGTGAAGGTAGCACTCTCCCGCTGAGTTACGCGCCCATG
>JAQUGU010000193.1 GCA_028683995.1 Syntrophomonadaceae bacterium
TCAGGTCAAAATAAGAGCAGTATGGTTCGCAACCTGGTTCATCTTTGAGTAATTGCAGGAAGCCTTGTACAGTAGTCATGGGGTTGCGAATTTCATGTCCCATACTGGCGGCTATCTCTCCGGCCAAGCGCAGGCGATCGAGTCTGACCATTTCCTTTTCCAATTGTTTGCGTTTACTTATATCGCGGGTAACAAATACTACTCCTGCCATTCTACCCCGCTCATTCCATAATGTGTTACCTATAGTTTCTAACCAAACCCATTCTCCATTCTTATGGCGATAACGGAATTCTATTTTCCCGTATGATCCACTTCTAACTGCTCGTTTTCCCTCTGCCTTCACTTTCTTAAGGTCATCGGGATGAGTACCTTCGGAAACATTGTGTCCCAGGGCTTCTTCCGGTTCGTAGCCCAGTACGGTTTTGCAAGAAGGGCTGATATAGATAATGTTGCCATTACGGTCGGTTTCACATATTATATCCAGCATGTTGGTTGTAATTCGGCGCAGCTGCGTTTCACTCCTTTGCAGGGCAACAGCGGCACTTTTTTGTTCAGTAATATCTTGAATCTGAATCAGGAATGATTTAATTCCATCGTATTGTGATAGCATAGGGGTAATCAGATAATCCAGGTATGCTACCCCGGGTTTTTTACTAGGGTAAAGTTGGTTTTCCCTAACTTTATCAAAGCTGAATTCACCCTGGTATCTTACTATCTGCCCTTCTTTTAGATCCTGCTTGGCTTCCTCAGGCAGATTAGGATCATCGAAGAGCATGAAACCAGTAATATCCTCCAGGTGGTTTACCCCATAAATCTCCAGGCAGGCCTGGTTAGCATCAATTAAAATGCCCTCCTCGTTGATCAGGGCTATACCAATGGGAGATTGTCTAAATATATTGCGAAACTTTTCCTCACTTAAGGCCAGAGCTTTTTCGGCCCGCTTACGCTCGGTAATGTCAACTGTTACCCCTACCAGTCCGATTAATTCATCGGCCATATTGCAAACGGTGGCTTTATTGTATATGACATCGTGGATGGTACCATCTGCATAGGGCAAAACACCGTCGTATAACTGAACCCCCTTGGTTTGAAAGAGCTTCTGATCCATCTCCCAACCTGATTCAGATAATTCCCCGGGAGCTAACTCTTTAAAAGTATGGCCAATAATCTTTTCTTTCGGTCGGCCCATAACTCCTTCAAAGGCCCGATTACAGCGCTGGTATTTACCATCGAAGCCTTTAAAAAATACCGGATTAGGTATAGCATCAATAAGATTTTGCAGGAAATATAATTGTTCCTGCAGCTCCTTTTCCAGGTTTTCCAACAGGTCATGGGGCAAGCGGCAGTAAGTATTGTAATGAATCTTGTTATTTTTTATATAAATAGGGTAAGCCATAACTATTTCATTGATAGTGTGATTACTATAACGTTTATTAAAACATCTAAACATAGCCACACATCGAAAGTTAGGGAAGAGATCCCGGTTCAAGACCCCCACATGATGAAGTATTTTATCCAGGTTCTGGGTGCTGTGACCCAGCATCCAGCCTATTTCACCGGTAAAACGTAGAGCCGCATAACCTTCTGAGCGCGCCTGTAAAGATTCCCGGCCTAATAAAGCAGTGATAGTCTCCGGATTCAGGGAATTTTTCAACTCCGGCGAGGAATTAATATTTATAATCAGCAGCTGTTTCTTGATACTGTCGCTAGTAATATCCAGGCCGCGGGCTTTTAAATACATCAATACCTGTTCAGGAGTATGCTTTCTAACCATACAGATGCACTTTTCATTTTTTTCCAGACCGCTGATTAGAAATGCAGATACTGCTTCCTGCCATTCTGCTTCATTCTCATAGATTAAACATATATGGTTGCCGGGTTTCAGGGTACGGAACTTCTCCAACAAAGCGGTAGACGGCAAAGCTATCAAGTCCCTCGCCTCCGTTCGACAAAATAATACTTATATATCTAATATATACGTAAATGATGAACAAGCAAATAGGAAACGGTATAAAAAAGAAATTGGCTGTTAATCCAATTGGGTCAATGATATGAAAAAATAGGCGCTTAAACCATAGAAAAACTTATTGTTTATACCCTGGTAATTATATTCCCAGCATTTTCATAAAATATTCTCGCTGATATTTCTACAGTTGATAATTATAATCCAAAGTTATTGGACAGATGACGATAACTAATTATATAATAGATATTAATTTAATGCATAACGGAGGGTGATTATATGAGAAAAAGAAACTGGTTAAGTGTTCTGCTGGCTTCTGTTCTGGCTTTATGTTTACTGGCCGGTTGTGCTGGTACTAGTAATGAACAGGGAACTGATAAGAACGCTGCAACTGAAAGAACTCCCATCAAAATTGGTGGATCCAGCACCATGGCTCCCATCATAGCCAAATGTGCGGATAATTTTACCGAGGAGTTTAAAACCTGGAATAAGGTTGACCCCAGTCTACCGGAAGAACCTATTGTAATATTTGTATCCACCGGCGGCTCTGGTTTTGGCCTCAAATCGGCTGTAGACGGGACTTTTGACTTTGGTATGGTAACCAAGGATCTGAAGGACGAAGAAAAAGCTCAGTTTACTGATGGGACTATTACTCAGCTGGGTTCTGATGTACTGGATATTGGCGTTAATGCTGCTAATCCGGTTGCCAAGGTTAAGCCTAATCTGACTACTGAAGAACTGGTAGCCATTTTCTCGGGTAAGATCAAAACTTGGAAAGAACTGGACCCGGCTCTACCTGATCGTTCCATAGTAGTTGCGGTTCGCGACCTGGGTGGTGGTGCCAGCGAAGTTTTTGATAAGGCAGTTATGAAGGGAACCCCAATTTCGGCGGAAGCTCTGCAGATTCCTTCGATGGGTGCGCTGGCTGGTAAAATAATGGATAATGCTGATACCATAGGTTATGTTTCCAGCGGCCTGGTTAACCAGAATCCAGATAAAATAATACCCCTAAGTGTGGATGGTGTTGTACCTACACTGGATAATATCAACTCAGGGGCGTATAAGATTGGCCGGCCTTTGTTGATGCTGAGTAAAGATAAGCCCGATGCCAAAGAACAAACGTTCTTGGATTACCTGCAATCGGAAAAAGGCTTGAAAGTGGTAGAAGACATGGGTTATATTCCAGTTGTTAAATAAATGATTGGTTAAATAACGGGCAGGAGTAACCTGCTCGTTATTTTTTCGTGTGCGCTTAAGAGGTATACTATGCAAAAGGTAAATCCACGATTGGAAATTAGAGAAAAAGCAATTAATATCATTTTTATTAGCGTAGCCCTGCTGTCGTCATTACTTTTGCTGGCCATGCTCCTGTTTATATTACGGGAAAGCTGGCCTATCTGGTCACAGGTAGGGGTCATGGATTTTTTAAGTGGAAGCGTCTGGAGACCGGTGAGTACCTCACCCCAATTTGGTATTGCACCTATGGTGCTGAGTACCATGTGGGTAGCGGGAGGAGCATTGCTTATTGCTGCCCCACTGGGCTTCGGCTGCGCTATATTCCTGGCCGAATTTGCTCCTTCCCCTTTGGCAGCAGTGCTGCGCCCGGTTTTAAATATGCTTACCGGTATACCTTCAGTTGTCTACGGTTTCCTGGGGGCCGCAGTGCTTATTAAGTTTTTCGAAATAAGATTTGACCTGGTTAGTGGGGAATCCCTTTTTGCTGCTTCTTTGATACTGGCTATCATGATTGTGCCCTTTGTAACGGCTAACTCTGAGGTCGCTCTGC
>JAQUGU010000010.1 GCA_028683995.1 Syntrophomonadaceae bacterium
GGTGTTTTCATAAATGTACAGGGCATTAGCCGGGTCAACCACCTCGTCTGCAGCGCCGTGAATGACAAGTGCTGGACGGGATGCGAGTTTATGCACATAGTTTTTCATATCATGATGGGCAAAGTCTTGTATAAAAGAAGGTTTTAGCCAAAAGCTGCCGGCCTCATCTTTGATTTCAAGCTCTTCGCCAGACTCTAAGAGGGCAAATTCCTCCACTATGCCAGTAAAGGTCTGGTAAAGCTTAACCGGTGTAGACCAGAAGATATAACCGGCCACTTTTTCATTATCACCGGCTGCTGCCAGTACCGTACTCCCCCCAAAACTGCGTCCTAACAATATCACCTGCTGGTTGTAGTTTGAGTTCACGTAGTCAATTACCCGACGCAAGTCACTTACCTGGCTGGAAAGGCTAATATCGGCAAAATCCCCATCACTAACCCCACTACCAGAAAAGTCGAAAGCCAGTACTCCTAAACCCAGTTTATTGACCCTTTCGGCAAAGGTAAATATGCGTCCACTGTTTTCTTTGGCACCCCGGAAACCGTGACAAATTATAAGTACATAGCGGCAGTCACTATCTGGAATAAATGTATAAGCTGCCAGTTTACCCTGTCCGCCTTCATATATACTGATATTTTCCACTTGCGACCTCCCTGGTACTACATTGGTTTTTTAGGCTTTCTCTGTTCGTCCGATTCATAGCGAACCCGGTTTCTGCATATATCGCAGATAAATGTAGGGGATTTTTCCTGGTTTACTAGTTTAGGATAGTCCTGGTGGTCTTCGGTTACATTCTCTGTCTTTCCACACATTAAGCATCGAGCCTCAATGTATTTCATCCTTACCCCTCCCCATAAACTTCTTATAATATTATTATACTAATAAATCTCTGTTCAAGGCAGAAGATAATATGCATGATAAGCGTTTACACGACTATGACCCACCCCGTATGCCGGAATGGGTCATTGCTAGCTGTAAATTTAATAACCAATCTTAAACTTTGAAATAGGATACAGCCCCTTGCAGGTCTCCTATAATCAGGTTCAATTTGTCTAAAGAAGCATTTATTTCTTCAATTCCGGCCATCTGTTCCTGGGCTAGTTGGCTAATGTTTTCCGCAATTTGGGAATTGCCTTCTGCCGCATCAGTAGTTTTCTCGATAGAATCAATCGCGGTTTCAGCACTGGCGGCCATTTCCTGGCTAGCTGCAGACATCTCTTGAATCTGTTCGTTAACCGTAGTAACTGCTGTTATGATATGCTCAAATGCTTCTCCTGCACTGGAGACTACTTCGGTACCGTTAGCTACTTCCCTGGTTCCATCCTGCATAGCACTAACTGCCCGATTAGCCTCACCCTGGATTTCTTTTATTAAATCAGCTATACGTTTGGCCGCTTCACCGGATTCTTCTGCCAGTTTACGAACTTCTTCCGCTACCACGGCAAATCCTTTACCCTGCTCACCGGCACGGGCAGCTTCTATGGCTGCATTTAAAGCCAGCAGGTTGGTCTGGGTGGCAATATTGGTAATAAGGTCAACAATCTGCCCAATTTCTTGAGACTTGGAACCTAACCCTTCCACTATGGTAGCAGTGGAATTTACCGTATGACTAATAACATTCATCTGATTAATCGCTTTTTCAATCTGCTGTTCTCCCTCCTGGGCTCGGGAGGTAGCTGAAATGGCTGAACCTGAAACCTCCTGGGCATTTTCCGCTACCTGCTGAATAGCTGCCGACATATCGCCGATAGCAGCCTTAGAACGACTGGTCAATTCAGCCTGAGCAGTAGCACTGGATCTCATTTCATTGGCCCGAGAATTCATACTTTCCATAGTTGCCGCGCTCATTTCCGAGCTGGTTAGGAGCTGGGAGCTAGACTGGCTTACGTTTTGAATAAGCTCATTAGTCTTTTTAATCAAATCAGACATTTTTTCTACCATTACATTTACCATTCGCGCAAGTCGACCCGGTTCATCATTGGCCCGGGTAGGAATATGCTGGGTCAGGTCACCTTCACTAGTTTTTTCAACAGCATCGCCAATACGCCGCAGGGGCATATATACGGAAAAGGCTATAAGGAAAGCAATTATAAAGCCTGCCAAAATACCAACTACGGAATAGATAATCATACTGCTGCGAAAATGCTCGACCAGGTTATCATACGGAGTTGCGGGTACCCCTACATACCATATACCAATAATATTGCCTTCCCGGTCCTTAATCGGTTTGTAGGCAGTCTCATTCCATGTGCCAACTACCTCTGCCCTGCCTATGTATGTTTCTCCATTTGTTATAACTTCATCCTTAACCGCACCGGATACCTGAGTACCAACCTGTCTTTCCCCATCCTTCATAACATTGGTGGAAACCCTGGTGTCGCCTTTAAATATGGTTACCGTATCCCCGGTCAGCTTACCAATCTCGTCCACCACCGGGTAGTTCTCCTCCATTAACACTCCGCCTTTGTATAAAAGGCCGCCCTTTATTTCCCAATCACCAGGAAAAACCATATCAATAATTTGTTCACCCATGGCCAGATCAGATTTCAGTTTTTCCTGGGCGGTAAAGGTAATTTTGTCCTGCATTACCCAGGTAGCATAAATCCCCATAACACCTGTAACTACCGCCAGTATCAAAGTAAACGCCAGAATCAGGCGTACCTTGACAGAGGTTTTGCGCAGTAGTCTTTCAAATTGTTCCAGCAAATTCATTTCTTCATCCGCACTCCTTTCTCCCTAATTAGTCCTACCCCAGCCCGGTGCCTGGGTTAACCGCCCCCGCTATTGCTTTCCCCTTCAGGTAATAACCTGATGTAGAGAACCCTCTGATAATTAAACACCCCTATCACATTACCACGGACATCGTAGTAGTAATTAGTGGAAGGCCCACCTACATAGACCCGAGCATCGCTTTCAAGGCCCAGTTGCTTTAGATAAGTGACCAATTTTTCCCCATCGGTAAATACGATCTCAACCTTGATAAGCTTCTCCTTTTTCTCCTTGCTGGAATGGATTAGCTTACTGGTATCTAGTTTACAACCACTTAAGGCTATTACTGTGATTAACAGGAGGCAGGCATAAACTAATTGCCTTTTTTTCACTTTTTCCTCCTCCTTCTGATCCCTTGTATTTCCCGACCGGGATGTACCCCGGGCCTCACCGTACTACTGCTCCGTTTATAGCTCCATTCGCTCAATTTGTTGTTCACCAGATAATGTACACTATCTGCTGTAAATCTACCCCCTTCACCTCGCTTCCCTGCTATTCTGCCAGTTAGAATCTCCAGTCCTTCATCAATATGTTCTACCGCCCAGACATTAAACATTCTATCCTTAACTGCTTCAACTACTTCCGAGTCCAGCATTAATTGCTCTACGTTCTGTTTTGGAATTATAACTCCCTGCTTACCATTGAGACCTCTTTCTTTACATACTTTAAAAAAACCTTCTATCTTCTGGTTCACTCCACCCACCGGTTGTATTTCACCATTCTGGTTTACTGAACCGGTAACAGCTATTCCCTGGTATATGGGTACTTCTGCCAAACTGCTTAATAATGCATATAGTTCTGCACTGGAAGCACTATCTCCTTCAATCCCCTGATAACTTTGTTCAAATGTTAGGCTGGCCGAAAGTGATAAGGGTTTATCCTGAGCATACTGGGCTCCCATATAACCATTCAGGGTCAAAACTCCCTTGCTGTGTATACTACCACTCATCAATATTTCTCGTTCAATATTTACCAGACCCTTTTCCCCCATAAAGGTCTTGGCCGTTATCCTCACCGGTCGTCCGAAAATGTGGTCTCCCACCTCATAGACGGCCAAACCATTTATCTCCCCTACATTCCAGCTATCTAAATTGATAAGTAGTATGTTCTGTCTTATTAGTTCCAATGACCGTTCTTCCAACATAGAGGAACGGTATTTTTTCTCCTCTATGGCCTTGATGACATACTGTTCCTCAACTAATTCCGAACGATCTCGCTTGGCCCAGCTATTAGCCTCATAAATGATTTCTACCAGGCGGTTAAACAAAGTAGTTAATTTATTTCGATCATCCGCCATACGACTACCATAATCAACCACCCGCGCTACTGCCCCGGGGGTAAAGTGTCTTAGTTTTTCATTCTCACAAACCGAACTAATCAGCCGGGCATAATCACTAACGTGCTTACGACTGCGTTCCATCTCCACGTCAAAATCGGCTCTGATTTTAAAAAGTTTTTGAAATTCTTCATCATAGGCATAAAGCAGATAATAGTATATGGGCTCGCCAATTAAAATAACCTTAATGTTGGCCGGTATAGGTTCCGGCTGCAGGGTCTCGGTATTACTTATACCCATCATGCGGCTTATATTTTCCACATTAATAGCCTGGTTTTTCAATACCCTTTTCAGGCTATCCCACACGTAAAAGTTCCTAATGATATCGTATACATGTAATAGAAGATAACCACCATTAGCCTGGTGGATTGATCCGGCCTTAATTTTGGTAAAATCAGTAGCCAGAATACCGAACTCACCTTCATACTCAATTTGCCCGAAAAGGTTATAGTAGGTGGGATTAGTTTCAAAAATAACCGGGGCATGTTTTAGCCCTGAATTATCTACTGCCAGGTTAACTTGATAACGACGCTCTGAGCTGCGCTGGTTAACATGCCTGAACAAGTTAAATGATGATGGTTCCTCGGGTTTGGTGAATAATTCTAGATTCTCCAGCAAATCCTGCTGCATATCTTCCAGGTAAGTAATCACTTTACCAAAAGCACGATACCTTTTCAGCAATTTATTAAAGTAAGGGGCAATTACGCTGCGAGCAGTTTCCTGCTCCAGTTCTTTAATCCGAGCCTTTATATCTTTCTCCAATTCCCGGTACTGGCGAAAGGCCTCATTAAGCTTTTCCTGTACCAGGGAACTTCGTTTCATCAATTCCGCCCGTTCTTCTTCCGACATATGCAGGTAATCTTCCTGGCTTAAAGCCTCGCCATTTTTTAAAGGAACACTGCTTATTCCATTCTGATTACGGGATATGGTAAAGCCATAAGTTCGGGCTTCTTCATCCGCCTTTATGTACATAAGATTGGTCTCTTCTACAAACGTGGTTAGAATTTGATTCTTTTTAAATTCGAAATCCTCGCCTTCAAAAGCCTGACTTATATGAGCAATGGAGTTTTCTATCTGAAGTTCCAGGTCTTTTTTAAATTCCTTTCCTTTTCCGGCCGGCAGTTCTAACGCCAGTGGACAATCAGGCTTTTTAAAATTATGGACATAGCACCAATCCGAAGGAACCGGTTCTCGAATCGCTTTTTTCTCCAGCATCTCCCGCGCCAGGGTAGTCTTGCCGGTACCGAACACTCCGGCCAGATAAACATTATAGCCAGGGTTATCAATATTTAAACCAAAATCCAGAGATCTGACGGCCCGATCCTGTCCGATGATACCTCGCAAAGGTGTTACCTCGGCCGTACTATTAAATTTGAACATATTCGTACTACATTCCTTGCGCAGGTCTTTAACCTTAAGCCGGTACTTCTTATTATCCAAAAATTTGCACCTCCATAAAATACAATCCCAACTGCCGGTTTTTAAATCCACCCGAACTGGTTAAAATTCGAATCTCATTCCCGTTTCTCCTTTGATAACCCGCTCTCCCAGTGCATTGTAAAGACGGGCGGCAGCATAGAAACCGGTGCAATGTGATACTATAATTTTGGATATGGAGAAGGAGTCCAGCGCAGCTATAGTATGATTTATTCTTTCCTGGGATGCAGTAATCAAATGAGTTCCCCCAATAAAGGCAAGTACCCGGGAATCTCCGGTTTGGTTACGGGCATGCTCGATAATGTTTATTACTCCCGAGTGAGCACAACCACTAACAATAATTAGTCCATCCGGGTGTTCAATAATCAAGGCGCTGTCGTCGGTCAATGGATCATCTTGCAACTCACCATTGATTACCATCTTAAATTTACCTCCGGTATCCTCAAAAGTGTTGTTACGGGGAATAGCTCCACTAAAGAACACTCCTGGAATAATTGAACTGAATTCATCCTGCAGATGGAGATTGGCCCCTGCCTTGAGCAGTTCCTCCTGACTAAAGCCACACCCTATGTCTTTATAATTATTTCCTCCCAGGGGTAGCGGGCGGTTAACAAAAATACCGGAATGGGCATAAACCGGGCGGGCTCCATACTGTTTGAAATATGATAATAGTCCACCAGTATGGTCAAAATGGCCGTGACTTATGACGATAGCATTCACCTTGTTCAAATCAATGCCCAACTGGGCAGCATTATGATATAATGCTTGATCACTGCCGGTATCAAAAAGTATCTTATGGTCATCAACTTCAATCAAAGCTGAAAAACCATATTCTCCGATGAATGCCGGTGCAGGAGTAGTGTTTTCCGCCAAAATAGTAATAGTAGTTTTCATTAAATAACCCCCATTAATTAAGAATAAAGAATTGAGAATTGAGAATTAATAATTTTAGTTCCATTGCAAAAGTAATAAATATGCATTCGATCGTATATTTAGACGTACCCATAGGGCACACGGATGCTCCCTATCGGTCGCTATTAAGGACGCTGATCAACGCAGATTCATTATGATGTAGTCAAATAAAGGGTTAGCATCACGTATATTTCTATTTCTCCTATTTCTTTCATATTCCTGCAAAATTATATAAAAAAGCCATAGTTATTATACCTATCAACAGGGTGTAAAAAAGACTTCTCGTTTTTATAGCTACTAAAAAGGTAGGAATACAGGCCCATAAATAAAGATTACTGGGGCTAATATGGATATACCCTTTTGGGGCCAGAATGCTTAAAGCGGCCAGGCCTCCCAGAACGGCAGGAGCCACAAACGACAACCATTTTTGCAGTAGCTGTGGAAATTCCCAACGGGATAATATGGCTACCGGGAGCATACGCGGTAAAAGACTTACAGCGGACACTCCCAATATCATTAACAGTATCTTAGTATCGCTCATCAATTACTACCCCCAGAGTAGCTGCAATAATTGTAGCTATAATAATGTTGGACATGTTAGCCATAGTCGATGGAAAAATAAAGCCAAATAATAGGCAAAGGGTGGCGCTTATTCCTGCCACCAGAGCATCACTTCGTTTACCTACTACAAATACCAGTAAACATATATACATAGCCGGCAGTGCAAAATTCAAACCAATTTTATCAGTATTGCTAATAAAGGTTCCCAGTATAGCACCACCCAGGCTACTGCTAATCCAACCTATGTGGGAGGTAATGTTTAGCCCTGCCATATAAGATGCAGTAGCTTCATGGTCCTGGTAACGGGTCATAGCTACAGCATAAGTCTCATCAGTCAGGCCGTACGATAATAATGTAGCCAGACCCGGAGGAACATTTTTTAGATGTGGTACCATGGAGGTGGCAAACAGCAAGTAGCGCAGGTTAACCAACAGGTTAGCCATAATAATAGTAAAAACCGCCCCTCCTGCCTGCATAACTCCAATAGCAATATATTGGCCAGCGCCGGTAAAACACATTAGTGACATCAGACCAGCCTGAAACACTGTCATCCCCACTTGATTAGCCAGTACCCCAAAAGCGAAACCTAAAGGCAGGTATCCCAGGACAATGGGAAAGGCGTCCTTAATTCCAGTTAATAGTTCTTCGTTTTTTATCATTGTTTATAATACCGTTCTTAATTACAGTTTTTGTAGGGGCAGACCCATGTGTCTGCCCGGCCGACCACTGACCCCCGGAGGGTGAATCCCGTTGCATATAAAGCTGCCTATTCCGGGCGAACACATGGGTTCGCCCCTACAGATTACGTGCTCCTGTAATAGGCGCTAATAGTAACCCGTCAGACCTATTTTCATTCGTCGTTGCCGTGTACCCCCGACCATCGAGGGGGTTAATAAGACAATTGTGGCCTTTCAGTACTATTATCTTCATTTTTAAGCAGAAATTCCAGTCCTGATAAATGATAGTAGCAAATATCTTCAGGCTCTGTTCCCTGGTAAAAGGCCATTTCTATAGCGCGGGGACAGGCTTCGGTGGCCACCAGGCCACTATCCAGACAGATGTTTACAATATCTACACCAGCAGGACGGTCAAAATCTTCATCGGGAGCACCAACCGATGCTTCCCGCATAAAGTTAGCCCATATAGGACCGGCTATTGCTCCGCCGGTCAAATTGACATTTCTATTCATATCGTAGCCTACCCATACAGAACAGCATAAACGAGGTGTAAAACCGGTAAACCAGGCGTCCTGGTACTCGTCCGTTGTTCCCGTTTTGCCCGCCGCGCTTCGCCCTATTATCTTTTTTAAATGGGACCCGGTTCCCCCGGGTTCTAATACCCCCTTGAGCATATCACATATTATATAAGCATTTTCTTTTTCAATAACCGGTTTTTGCGAAATATGATTCTCTTCCAGGACCTGACCTCTTTTATCAGTTATTTTTAGTATATAGATTGGTTTACTGTATACTCCCCGGTTAGCAAAAGTCGCGTAGGCTGCTGCCATTTCAATCGGTTTAACCGCTATTGGTCCCAGTGGTAGGGATAATACCGGACTCAGGTCAGGGAACCCAAACCTTTCAATATATTTTGCTGTGTTTTTAGGTCCCAGTATATCATTTACCTGTACAGCCACCACATTATCAGAAAGCATAACTGCTTCCTTAAGAGTAAAGGGGCGCCAGTGATAAGGTTTGCTTCCATAATCAGTAGGACGATAGATCTTGCCATTACTTAGTTTATAGCTGACTTCTTCGCACATTATAGTGTCAGCCGGAGTAAAGCCCTGATCTATAGCCAGGGAATACATAAAGGGTTTAAAAGTTGACCCGGGTTGGCGCAGGGAAAATACCCGGTTATAGGATGAGCGGCTAAAATTACGTCCGCCCACCATAGCTCTTAAATGTCCATTCCTTACATCCAAGGCCACCAGGGCTACCTGCATTTCCTCATCCTGGCCCTTAAGCCCGGTTACCACTGCCTGATTAGCAGACTTTTGCATATCCAGATCAAGGGTAGTATATATCCGCAGGCCACCCTGATAAACCATACGCTGCCCGTATTTGTCTATCAGATAGTCTTTTACCAGAGCAGTAAAATAGGGGGCCTCACCAGCTACGGAGGAATTACGATCATATATCAGTTTTTCCTGTAAGGCCACCTCTTTTTGTTTTAAGTCTATTTTACCTTCTTCCAACATGCGCTGCAAAACAATGGCCTGGCGTTTTTTTGCTGCATCCGGGTGCAGGTAGGGATCATAATTACCGGGTGAATTGGGTAAACCAGCTAGTAAAGCACACTGAGCCAGGCTTAATTGCTCGGCCCTGCGGGCAAAAAAGGTTCTGGCCGCTACTTCTACGCCGTAAGCACCCTCGCCAAAATAAATAGTATTGCAATACATGGTAAGTATTTTATCTTTGCTGTATTTGCGTTCTAATTGAATAGCATAGACCAGCTCTTTAATTTTCCGGATAAAGGTTTTTTCATTACTCAAATAAAGATTCTTAGCTGTTTGCTGAGTTATAGTGCTCCCGCCAGCCAGTATTTTTCTGTACTTGATATTGGTAATTAGGGCCCGGGCTATTCCAACCGGATCCACACCCAGATGGCGGTAGAAATTTTTATCCTCTACCGCTATAATGGCGTTTACAAAGTCCTGCGGGATCTGCTCTCGTTCCAAGTTTATTTGGTTTTCCCGGGTGAGCCCATTAATGACTTCACCATTAATATCCAGGACTATAGAAGCTTCGGGTAATTCGGCTTTCGGTAATTTCCAGGTAAAGGCACAATTCCCCGTTCCCAGTAAAACAATAATAAGTAACAGGCACAGTTTACGGCGCATAGTTCACCTCCTACTGCCTAAATTACCCATTTACCGGATAATTAATCATAATTTTTGTTCCATTTTGGGAAACTACCTATATTTATAGATTATTACCTCGGAGTTGACACCATTGCTTGATTAAAGGTATAAAATATAATGGATTCTATCTTTAGAAAGCGAAAGGCGGTGGTGAAATGGAACCCATACCCCGATCGTCATATTTATCTTTATTTGCGGAAATAGACAAGTTAATAAGGAGGGTTACATTGCGCCACTGGAGTATTAGTTAACCCTCCGGCAGAATGGAGGGATAAGTATGATTAAGACCTATTTCTACGACTATGCTGAAGATGCTATGTTCCACGATGTCGACCTGTCGCAAAAAAACACCCTGCTGGCCAATGCCAACAGCTTACTTTGGATTGATTTATATGATTGTTCTTATAATGAACTAAACTCTATCGGTGAAATTTTTGATTTTCATCCCCTGGCTTTAGAAGACTGTTTACAACTTAACCCCCGGGCTAAAATTGACAGTTATGATGACTATAACTTCTTCGTTTTTCATGCATTGCGCTATTTTGAAGACGCCGAAGAAGAGGATGAAATCACCAGTATCGAATTGGACGTGTTTATGGGCCATAATTATATAGTCACTATACATCCGGTGGCTTTGGCAGCAGTAGGTAAAGTTGCCCGAGTCTGTTTAAAAGATACTGAGCCTATGAGCAGGGGTCCGGAGCATTTATTGTACCGAATAGTCGATAATATTGTGGATGATTGCTTCCCTATTATTAATAGACTGGGTGAGAGAATAGATGAACTGGAGGATAATATCTTCTTAAACCGTGGACAGATGATTACTGAGGAAATCCTGGCTCTAAAGAGAACTGTTATTCTGCTGCGAAAAGTGTTAATACCCCAGAGGAGAATTTTTGGCAGTATTAATGGCCACTACTCATTTCTGGTAAATGAAGATAATGTTCCTTACTACCTCGATCTGGTGGATCACCTGGATAATATACTGGATAATGCTAATACCTACCGGGATCTGTTAAACAGCTCAACCGAAACTTATTATTCCATAATTACCGGTAGAACCAGCGAAATAATCACCGTTCTAACTATCATCTCCATTATCATGATGCCATTAACGGTGATAACCGGATTTTTTGGTATGAATGTCACCATTCCCGGCAGTGCGAATCCATTTTATATATGGTATATAGTAGCGGGAATGGTAGCCCTGGTTGCCAGTATGCTGGCTTTTTTCCGCTACCGTAACTGGTTATAAAAAAATTAAGGGTCAGGTTTTAAAACCTGACCCCTTTATCGTTTATTCTAAGAGTGATTTCACTGCAAAAAATCATAAATATGCATTCGCCCGTATTAAGGACGCTGATCAACGCAGATTCATTAAAACACTACCTCTTCAGACCAAGCATTCACTAATATGCAATCAATTAAGGGTTTTCGCAGTAGAATTAGGAGTATTTTATACAAATGTCACTAATCAGTTGGCCTATTTCATCAACATAATCCTGGGCCATTTCTATATGTTCATATACTTCCCGCCATTTTATAATGACCACCGGGTCTTTAACATTATCAAATAGATAAGCCAGTCCGTTACGATAGAGACTATCCTGTTTGCGTTCCAGTTTATTAATCTCCTCACAGCATAAGAGGATTTCTTTCTTATTACTTTCCAACGATTGAAGTAAGTGAAGGGCCTTTTCCTGCAGCTTCAGGGCCTGGCACAAAACCTCTACCATTTCCTTCACCAGTTCATCCGGTTCTCCAGTCTTGTATAGTATCATACGGTCAATAATACCGGTTATATAATCCAGCGTGGTCGCCAGCTTTTGTACCAATTGGAAGGCGTCTTCTCTATCGAAGGGCAGTATAAAACTGGTATTTAACCTGCGCACCAGTTCCTGAATAATGCGGTCACCTTCATGTTCCATGGCGGTTAGTTTGGCCATTTTTATATCCAGGTCTTTGTAATCATAGACCACATTCTGAAGAATATCGCCGCCTCTCACAACTACCCTGGCACTTTCGTTGAAAAGCATAAATAGTTCTTCATCTTTTCTACCGAACAACCGCACCTTTCTCCCCCCTTAAGCCTTGAACTGCTATGCAAAACCTGCTAATTATTTATCTTATACTATAGTCGGATTTATATCAAGATTTTTACAGGGCCCGCAGGTAATCAGGGCGGAGGTAACTCCGGTCGTTTTTGCGAATAATATCATTAATCAGCTCTAGCATTTTTTGTTTATCCTTCGGTAGCCGCCCTTTTATAGGCAGATAATTGGAGGCATGATTGCTACGAAATTCTGTGCCTTCTACTTCCATATGCTGTATCATTATCCGCATTTCATCCAGAATCTCAAACGGTCCGGGAAGCTCGAATTCTTTTCTCTCCATCCTGCGGTATAATTCGGTTCGCGGCACCAGCATAAGGGTTAAGGCCCCAATATAATCGGGGTTCATTTCATTGCATATCTCAGCAGTTTTAACCGCATGATCCACCGCCTGGGGAGTTCTCCCAGCCAAACCCAGCAATACCGTAACCGACAACAGAATTCCCGCCTGCCTCACCCTTTTGCCCGCTTCCACCATTTCCTCATAGGTTACACCTTTGCGGATGTCCTTTAACAACTGAGGATCTCCCGTTTCCACCCCCAGATAAGCAATGGTCAAACCTGCTGCTTTCAGGGCTGTAAGCTCGGATATTTCCTTTTTCAGGATGCTGTCGGGACTGGAATAAATGCCTACATGATGCAGGCTGGGGAAGGTTTTGTACAATTCGCTCAGTACTTCCAGGAGATCGCTGGTATCCATAGCCAGCGCATCGCCATCCGCCAGGAATACCTTTTCCAGGTCACCATAATAACCACCAGCCATGCGAATATCAGTCATTATTTCTTCCAGTGGCCTTACCCGATATTTTTTGTCTTTATACATGGCACAAAAGGTGCAACGATTGTGAGTACATCCCACCGTACATTGTAAAATATAACTTCTGGCCTCGCTGGGAGGCCGAAAAATATTACCTTCATATCTCATAAGCCTTTTAACCTCCTTTATTGTCTTATAGTTTATACAAAATAAAGATTTTTGTGAAATACTTTACTTTTTTTAGATTATAATCTAGCCATATTTTTTGTGCATCTGTATCACAATAGTAACAGGTGCGAGTTTTAATTTCTATTGTTTTTGAGGGGGTTTTTAAAAATGGCGAGGAACAAAGGCCTTATGTCCGAGCAACTCAAGTATGAAATCGCCCGGGAACTTGGTGTAGATCAGATTGTAGCTACCGAAGGCTGGGGCGGTGTAAGTTCGAGGGACTGTGGTAGAGTAGTTGCCCAAGCCATTGAAATTGCGGAAAGAAGCCTTGCCCAGCAGAATATGAAATAACTCGCATCTTTCGGGGGTTAAAAACCCCCGGATATTTTTTTACCCAGGAAGTGTTTTTTGATAACTGGTCAAACCCTACTGAAGGATGTACTGGGAATACCTGGAGCTATTAGAGTGTTCGAAAAATATGGAATCAAATGCCTGAGTTGAATGGGCTTACGGTTTGAAACCTGGTTTTTTACGAGTTTTTATTAGTAATATCCTTTTTAGGAATGGTTTCTTCCTGGTTATTCTGGATTGCTTATTTCACATTTTTAACGTAAACACTAAATATCCAATTACTACAATAATTAATGTAATCAGACTTACAATTCCTTGCCCACAACCAATAACTATCCCCAGAATTGCCGTTAGCCATATACTGGCTGCAACTGTAAGGCCTTTAACCTCTTGTTTTTCCGATACCCATATTAAACCCGTCCCCAGAAAGCCCAGGGCAACTATAACCTGAGCTGATAGCCGACCCGGGTCACTAAACCATGGATAATTAGCTACTTTGTAAAATTCGGTTGATACTATGGTTAACAGCGCTGCTCCGGTACATATTATGACAAACATCCTGGATGCAGCAGAATTGGTTCTTATTCCTATAAGGGTGCCAACCGCAGCAGCAACTATAATCCGTAACAAAAAATCGCCAAGCACTACAAAACCCTGTAATTGGGAGCTTCTTTGGTTATATTGACGTCGTGGGGATGGCTTTCAGTCAGGCCAGCATTAGTAATCCGAACAAAGCGAGCTTTGTTTTTCATTTCATCTATGTTTTTTACTCCACAATAACCCATACCGGCTTTTAAGCCACCAACGAGCTGAAAAATAGTCTCAGAGACATACCCTTTATAGGGTACTCTCCCTTCTATCCCTTCTGGAACTAGCTTTTGGGCATCTTCCTGGAAATAGCGGTCACTGCTTCCCTGGGTCATAGCTCCTAATGACCCCATACCACGATATACTTTGTAGCTTCTTCCCTGTAAAATAACTACTTCCCCGGGACTTTCCTCCGTTCCGGCAAAGAGATTTCCCAGCATTACCACATCTGCACCTGCAGCTATGGCTTTAGCTATATCCCCGGAATACTTAATACCCCCATCAGCTATAATGGGAACATTGTATTTACTGGCAGCGGCAGCACAGTCGTTTACTGCAGTAATCTGGGGAACACCTATTCCCGCTACTATCCTGGTAGTACATATGGACCCAGGTCCAATTCCAACTTTTATAGCATCAGCACCTGCTTTGATAAGATCCTCGGTAGCCTCAGCAGTAGCCACATTACCAGCAATCAATTCAATATCCGGATATTTTTGTTTTATAGCGGAAACAGTTTCAACTACAGCCATTGAATGGCCATGGGCAGTATCCACTACTAAAACATCAATCCCGGCCTTGAGCAGTGCCTGCACCCGGTCAAATGTATCCCGGGCAATACCTACCGCTGCTCCTACCAGCAATCTTCCTCTGAAATCTTTGGCAGCATGGGGATATTTATAATTTTTTTCTATATCTTTTATGGTTATTAGCCCCATTAAATTAAAATCATCATCTACCAGCGGCAATTTCTCAATTTTATATTTGCGCAGTATTTCCATGGCTTCATTCATGTTAGTCCCAACCGGGGCGGTTACCAGTCTTTCGCTAGTCATCACATTTTTAATGGGCTGCTCAAAGTTTGTCTCGAAACGGATATCCCGATTAGTTATAATCCCTACCAATTTCCTGCCTTCAGTAATAGGTACTCCGGATATGCGGTAGTGTTCCATGATATCCAGAGCCTCTTGAATTTTGTTGTCTGGGGCTAGATAGAAAGGATCGGTTATTACCCCGTGCTCGGAACGTTTCACTCGATCAACCATGCGCGCTTGTTCCTCAATCGACATGTTTTTGTGTATTATACCGATACCACCTTCACGAGCAACCGCAATAGCCATTCTGGTTTCAGTTACCGTATCCATACCAGCGCTCATTATTGGTACTTCCAAAGTAATGTTTCTGGTTAGGCGGGTAGATACATTAACGTCTTTGGGCATTATTTCAGAGCGTCCCGGAACTAGCAATACATCATCAAAAGTGAGACCTTCCTTACTAAATTTATCCGACATTATCCTGGCCTCCTAATAAAATTTAGAATATATTATATTATTATAAGCTAATTTTCAATACTCTGCAGCTTTTCAGTTTTTAGTATTTTAGTCTCCTCCCATAACCGAGCCTAAACCATATTTCATAAAATGCTGCTGTAACAGGCTTATGGTATCCATATTAACCTCATATTTAGCTGCCATATCGTCCAGATTAGCACCAATTTTTAAGTCCTCAATAAAGCTATCAAAATCAACCCCGGTTTCCTCGCACATCTCATTAAGCCCGGGAATCCTGCTCCAGGGCGGAAAGGACCCCGTCCCATAATCTCTTGCCATAAATCTACCTCCTTTT